>CANMAT010000439.1 GCA_947494865.1 Deltaproteobacteria bacterium | reverse complement strand
CACCCCCGCGATGCGGTCAACATCGTGCGCGATTTACCATTGTCACGCGGGGCGAAAGGGCCCCATGACGGCGGGGCAATGACAAGGCTCCGATGGATGACGGCGGGCGAGTCGCACGGCCCCGCGCTCATGGTGATCGTCGAGGGCGTGCCCGCGGGCCTCGCCCTGCGCGCCGACGACATCGACCGCGACCTCGCGCGACGACAGCGCGGCTACGGCCGCGGCGGCCGCATGAAGATCGAGCGCGACCGCGTTCAGATCGAGGCCGGCGTGCGCGGCGGCGAGACGCTCGGCGCGCCCATCGCCCTGCGCGTCGAGAACCGCGATTTCGCCAACTGGCAGGGCCGCATGGGGGCCGAGGTGTTCGAGCGCGTCCCCGAGCCCGTGCGCACGCCGCGGCCCGGGCACGCCGACCTCGCGGGCGGCCTCAAGTATGACCGCCACGACCTCCGCGACATCCTCGAGCGGGCCAGCGCGCGAGAGACCGCGGCGCGCGTCGCGGCGGGCGCCGTGGCGCGGGCGCTCCTCGCGGGCGTCGACGTGGCGGTGGGCTCGCGCGTGCGCGCCATCGCGGGCGTCGCCGACGACACCGAGGCCGACGCGCGTGCGTGGGTTCGCGACGGCGCGCTGCGCGAGCGCCTCGAGGCGTCGGAGCTGCGCGTGCTCGACGACGACGCCGAAACCCGCATGAAGCAAGCCATTCTAGAGGCCTCCCACGCGGGCGACACGGTGGGCGGCGTGGCCGAGGCCGCGGCCGTCGGGCTCGTCCCGGGCCTCGGGAGCCACGTTCACTGGGACCGCAAGCTCGACGGGCGCCTCGCGCAGGCGGCCCTGTCGATCCACGCGGTGAAGGCCGTCGAGATCGGCGACGGGTGGGCCGCCGCCACGCTGCGCGGCTCGTCGGTGCACGACGCCATCGGGTACGACGCCGCGGGGCGCTCGTTCACCCGCGAGACCAACCGCGCGGGCGGCCTCGAGGGCGGCATCACCACCGGTGAGCCCCTCGTGGTGCGCGCGGCGATGAAGCCCATCTCGACGCTGCGGCGCGCGCTCGCGAGCGTCGACGTGGTCACCAAGGAGTCCGCGCCCGCCACCGTGGAGCGCAGCGACATCTGCGCCGTGCCCGCGATGGGCGTGGTGCTCGAGGCCATGGTGGCGCTCACCCTCGCCGACGCGCTGCTCGAGAAGTTCGGCGGCGACTCGCTCGGCGAGCTGCTCGCCCACGTCGCGCGGTATCGCGCGCACCTCGCGGAGTACTGACCGATGCCCCAAGACCGCCCGCTCGTGCTGAGCGGCCCCCCCGGCAGCGGCAAGAGCGCCACGGGCCCCGCGCTCGCCGCGCGCCTCGGCTACGCCCACGTTGACCTCGACGCGCTCATCGAGTTTGCCGCGGGCTCGCCGGTGCACGAGATCTTCGCGCGCGAGGGGGAGGCCACCTTTCGTGCGTGGGAGCGCGACGCCCTCACCGAGGCCCTGCGCGGGCGGCGCGTGGTGGTGTCGGCGGGAGGCGGCGCCCTCGTCGACCGCGCGCTCCGTCGCGAGGTGCTGCGCACGTCGACCGTCGTGACGCTCACGGCCCCCGTCGCGGTGCTCGCCGAGCGCCTCCGCGGCGGCCCCGTGCGACCGCTCCTCGCCGACGCGCCGGACCCCGTCGCGCGCCTCGCGTCGCTCGTCGAGGCGCGCCGCGAGGCCTACGCCGAGGCCCACCTCGTGTGCGACACATCCCGCGCGACGGTCGACGCCACCGTGGCGCGCGCGGCCGCGGTGCACGCGCGCTCGCCCCTCGTGATGCCCCTCGGCGAGCGCTCGTACCGCGTCGAGGTGGCGCCCATCGACGCCGCGCGCGACGAGCTCGCGTCGCTTCTCTCATCACCGAAGCACGGCACGCTCGTGACCGATCGCAAGGTGGCCGCGCTGTGGCCGACCGTCGCCGCCCTTCCCGCGATGGCGGCGCGCGTAGAGCTCCCCACCGGTGAGCGCGCCAAGTCGCTCGCGCAGCTCGCGCGCGTGCTCGACGCGTCGCTCGCGGCTGGTGCCGATCGGCGGTGGCTCGTCGCGTGCCTCGGCGGCGGCGTGGTGAGCGACCTCGCGGGCTTCGCCGCCGCCACGCTCTTGCGCGGCGTGCGCTACGCGTCGCTGCCCACCACCCTGCTCGCGATGGTCGACGCCTCGGTGGGCGGCAAGACGGCCGTGAACCACGCGCGCGGCAAGAACCTCGTCGGGGCCTTTCATCACCCGTCGCTCGTGTGGATCGACCCTGCCTTCACGCGCACGCTCCCGCGGCGCGACTGGCGCGCGGGCATGGCCGAGGCCCTCAAGGTGGCCGTCGCCCTCGACGCCTCGCTGCTCGCCACGATCGAGCGCCACGCCCACGCCCTGCGCGACCCGCCCGCGGAGCGTGACGCCTACGCCGACCTTCGCGCGTCGGTGATCCGCGCGGCGGTGCAGGCGAAGATCGACGTGGTGGCCGTCGACGAGCGCGAGTCGGGGCCGCGCATGCTGCTCAATTTCGGTCACACCGTGGGACACGCCGTCGAGTCGGCCTCGCGCTACAAGCTCCGCCACGGCGAGTGCGTCGCCATCGGCATGGCCGCCGCCCTCGACCTCGGCGTGCGCATGGGCGTCACGCCCGTGGCGCTGCGCGACCGCGTGGTGCGGGTGATCGACGCGCTGGGGCTCCCCCCGCGCGCGGCGGTGAGCGCGCCCGCGGCGTGGGAGTTTCTCACGCACGACAAGAAGCGCGACGGCGCCACGCTCCGCTTCGTTCTCGCGACGGGCGAGGGGAGCGCCATCGTGCGCGACGTGCCCGTGGCCGAGGCGCGCCGCGCGCTCCGTGGGGTCATCGCTCAAGCTTCGTGAGCCGACCGCCGATGAGGGGAGTGAGACCCCCATGCGCACCTCGTCGCTCGCTGCCCTGTCACTCCTCGCCTCGCTCGTTGTCGCCGCGCCCTGCGCCCTCGCGCAGCCGTCGACCGCGTCGGTGTATGTGCTCTCGTCCATGCGCGAATCGACCGCCGCGCGCAGGCCCGTGTGGAGCGGCGTCGCCGACCCCGGCCGCGTCGTGACCCTCTCGCTCGATGGGCGGCTCCTCGGCACCGCGTCCGTCGACGCGGGCGGTAGCTGGGCCTTCGTGGCGCCCGTCGACCTCGGCGCGGGCGCCCACTCCTTCGGCGCCTGGGTGACGGGGTCAGACCCCCTCGGCGACACGGCGGTGCGCCACAGCTTCTCCGTCGTCGCGTGCGGCGCGTCGGCCGACTGCGAGGGCGCGACGCCCGTGTGCGACGGCGCCGCGTGCCGCGCGTGCCGCGACGACCGCGAGTGCGCCGACGACGCGCGCCCGCTGTGCTCCCGCCGCGGCGCGACGCAGGGCATGTGCGTGGCGCCCGCGCCCGCGCTCACGACGCCCGCGGCGGGCCGCGCGGTGGGCGAGACGTGCGACGTCGCAGGCCGCGCGCTGGCGGGCTCCACGGTGGCCGTGCTCGTCGACGGCCGCGAGGCGGGGCGCTCCGTGGCCGACGCGCGCGGGGTGTTCTCGTACGCGCTCACGGGCCTCGCGCGGGCGTGGCACACCGTGGCGGCCGCGCAGGTCGAGGCGGGCGTCGTCGGCGAGGCGGGCGAGGGGAGCCGCGTGCTCGCCGTCGCGTGCGTCGACGACGACGCCTGCGGCGACGGGCGCCGCTGCGAGCTCGGGCGCTTCGCCTGCGTCGCGCGCTGATCGCGCAGCGCCTGCGGTAGTCGCTCGCTCGCGGCCGGTCTTCGCCTACATTCGCGCCCGTGGATCCTTCTGAAGACCCCGCTCCGCCGCCGCGCACCCTGCGCGACACGCTCACCCTCGCGCGCGACGTGCTGCGCTCCATGCGCCGCGCCTTCGCGATGTTATGGGCCACCGACGCGACCCTCACGGCCACCCTCGCGGTGATGACCGTGGCCGCAGGCCTCCTCCCCGCGGGCCTCGCGTTTCTGGCGCAGCGCATCGTCGACGGCATCGTGCGCGCCGCGGCGTCGCAGCTCGCGGCCGACCGCGCGGTGGTCTACCGCTACGTCGCGATGGAGTTCGGCCTGGTGCTCCTCGCGCTCGGCGCACGGCGCGGCTTTATGGTGGTCGAGTCGCTGCTGCGCGCGCGCTTCGCGCAGCACGTGAGCGAGCGCATCCTCGAGAAGGCCCTCTCGCTGGGCCTCGAAGACTTCGAAGACGCCGCCACCCTCGACCGCCTCAACCGCGCCAAGAAGGGAGCCTCCTACCGCCCCATCGACATGGTGCAGGGGATGTTCAGCCTCGCGCAGGAGCTCCTCACCCTCGCGGCCTACGGCGGGCTCATGGTGTCGATCTCGGGCTGGATGCAGCTTCTCATCGTGCTCGCCGCGGTGCCCGAGTTCGTGGTGCAGACGCAGTTCTCGCGCGACTCGTTTCGGCTGTTTCACTGGCGCTCGCCGGAGACGCGCCGGCAGAACTACTACGAGGCCGTGCTCACCCAGGCCAACCACGCCAAGGAGGTGCGCCTCTTCGAACTCGGCCCGCTCCTCCTCGAGCGCTACAAGCGATCGTTCTCGCAGTTCTGGCGCGAAGACCGCGACATGACCGTGCGCCACGGGGCGTGGGGCACCCTCCTCGGCCTCGCCAGCAACGCGGCCTTCTACGCGGCGTACGTGTGGGTG
>CANMAT010000438.1 GCA_947494865.1 Deltaproteobacteria bacterium | reverse complement strand
TCCGCTGGCCGTGACGCTGGCCTTCGGCGCGGCGCGCCGCGAGGTGGCCTGGGCCACGTGCTGGGCCTGCGGCGGCGAGAGCGGCGTGATCGCCTACGACGAAGAGAACCGCGTGGTCATCGTGCAGCGCTAACGCGTCGGGGTGCACTCGTACGCGGTGCCCGGACACGCGCTGCACGGCACCCCGTCGCACCGCGTGGCGGTGAACCCCGGCATGCACAGGCACGCGCGGTTGGTGGTGTCGCAGAGGCTCCACCGCGGGCACAGGTAGCTCCCGGGGCACAGGATCGCGCCGCCGCCGCAGAAGGGCGCCGGGGCGCACCACCAGTCGAAGCCCGTGCACCCCTCCGGGGGGCATCGGTCGCCCGAGCACACGCGCGCCTGATACCCCGTGCCGCACACGCAGCGGCCGTCGGCGGTGCACCCGCTGTTGGCCGGGCATCGCCCCACGCCGCACGGCACGGTGAAGTTCGCTCCGCCGCACACCGTGACCACGCAGGCGCCCGTGGGGTCGCACGCGCGCCCGCCGCTGCACTCGCCGCAGGAGCCCTCGCAGCCGTCGGTGCCGCACATGCGGTTGGTGCAATCGCGGCGAATCTCGGCGTCGCAGCGCGTCGCCCAGGTGCCCGACGGGGCGCACGACTGCGTGCCCGCGCGGCAGTACCCCACGCCGACGTCGTCGGGGTTGCCCGTGTAGCAAGCGCGCGTCATCGCGGGGAGGCATGCGCCGTC
Source organism: Deltaproteobacteria bacterium (assembly GCA_947494865.1). GTDB lineage: Bacteria > Myxococcota_A > Polyangia > Polyangiales > CAISKJ01. The sequence continues at coordinate 3,927 of CANMAT010000438.1, read as the reverse complement.
GGGCAGCACCACGTCTCGCGCGTCGGCCACGTCGGCCACGTCGCGCACATCGGGAGCGTCGCGCACGTCGGCCGCGTCGCGCACGTCGACGACGTCGAACGCGTCGGGTGCGTCGAACACGTCGCGCGGCGCCGCGGTGTCGCGCGCTCCGGCATCGAACACGTCGCGCGCGGGAACATCTACCGTGGCGTCGAGCGCGTCGCGTGCGGCGACGTCGCGCGCGAGGTCGGGCGAGGGGAGCTCCCAGCTGCACGCGGGAACGAGCACCAGCGCCGCGAAGAGCCGTCGCGTCACCACGTGAGGCGAACCCCGGCGGGCACCACGGTGAGCGCCGCGCGCGTCATCGAGGGGCGCCGCCGCGCGCGCTGCAGCTCGAGCCCGAGGCCCACCGCGGCGGTCACGGCGCCGAGGCTCGACAGCACCCAGAAGGTGTTCACCGCCGCGGCCTGCGACGAGAGCGTGTCTTGTGTGGTGCGCCAGTCGCCGGCGCACGAGGCCGCGACGCCGGCGCCCCCGCAGCGCGCGAGGTAGGCGCCCTCGATGCCGTTGCCGTTGAGCCCCAGCCCGATCGCCACGCCCATCGAGACCACCGTCACGGCGCCCCCCGCGTAGAGCATCCAGCGGTACGGCGAGATCGACCCGTCGTCGACGGGCTCGGGGGCGAAGCACAGCCCGTCGCGCAGCACGAGGCCCGGCGCGCATCGCAGGGGCGGCGGCGCCTCGGGCGTCGGGGGCGCGTCGCGGTCGAGCGAGACGTGGGCCTCGGCGGTCTCGCCGCTGCGCACCATGGCCTCGCGCGAGGTCGTGCGATACCCCGCGGCCCGCGCCTCGACGACGACGCGCCCGAGGGGCACGCGCACCGCCTCGCGCAGGGGCGTGCGCCCCGCGAGCGCGCCGTTGAGCCGCACCTCGGCCCCTTCGACGTTCGAGGTGACGCGCACCGCGCCGATCGACGCGCGCGTCGACTCGAGGGCGCGCTCGACGTCGCGCGCGTGGTGCCGCACCCAGCGCTCGTCGCTGAGGGTGAGCGCCTCGGCGAGGTGCTCCTCGGCCTCGAGCACCAGGTTGAGCGACTGCTCGACGTAGGCCAGCTCGGCGAGCGCGCGCCCCGACCGCTCGCGCCCGAGCGCCTCGCGCAGCACCTCGAGCGCCCGTTGCAGGTTCCCGTCGCGCGCGAGGTCGGCCCCCTGCTGCACCAGCGCCTCGGGCGTCGCGCCCTCTCGCTGCGCGTGCGCCGACGTGGCGGCCGTGACGAGCGCGCACGCGAGCGAGGCCATGATCCGTCGAGGGGCGTGCATCACAAGAACGTCGAAGGGGCGCGATCATACCGCAGTCGCGCGCCGCCGCGGGCTCAGCCCTTCTTCGCGGGCGCCTTCTTCTTCGCGGGCGCCATCTTCGCGACGGCCTTCTTCCGGGCGGGCACCTTGCCGATGCGCGGGTCGCCGGCGCGCACGAGGGCGCACGCGCGCAGGGCCGCGTCTTCGAAGTCGTCGTCGGCCTCGGGGAGGTTCTGCCACCCCGTCACCCCCACGCCGAACACCGCGATCGAGCGCAGGCTCGGGAGCTCTTCGCGGAGCGACGCGTGGTGCGCCTCGGTGGTCGCCACCCACACGCCGCTGTCGTGCGTGTCGCCAAGCTTCTTTCGCAGCGCAAACACGATGCGCTCGCCCACGTACACGGCCGTGCTGCCGAACATGAGGCGCGTCGTAGGGTTCAGCGGTGCGAGCGCCTCGAGCACGAACTCGAAGGGGATCTTCGCCGCCTTGCGCCCCGTCGGGGCCTCGGCGAAGCGGTCGAGCGACTCGTTGCGGCGCACCATGCACGCAGTGATACCCGAGGGCGCGGCGCGCTGTGTAGTCTTCGCCGCGATGACCCTCCCGCACCAGATCGTCGCGCCCGCGTCGCCTACGCGGTGGTGCCTCGTGCTCCACGGCATCCTCGGATCGAAGACCAACTGGCGCGGCCTCGTGCGCCGCGCGTCGACGGCCCTCCCCGCGTGGGGCTTCGTGCTGCCCGACCTGCGCAACCACGGCGACGATCGCGGCTCCGCGGCGCCGCACACGCTCGACGCCGCGTGCGACGATTTCGCCGACCTCGCAGCGCACCGCGGCCACGGCTTCGACGCCGTGATCGGCCACTCGTACGGGGCCAAGTGCGCGCTCGCCTGGGTCGACCGCGTGCAGGGGGCGCTCGACTGCGCCGTCGTCGTCGACGGCAACCCCGGCGCGCGCCCTACGCCCGGCGGCGACGACACCGTCGTGCGCGCCGTCGCGATGCTCACGGCGATGCAAGGCGCGGCGTTCGAGGCGCGCGAGCGCTTCATCGACGCCGTGGTGGCCGATGGGTTCTCGCGCGACGTCGCCGCGTGGCTTGGCATGAACCTCGGCCACGACGCCGACGACGCGTTTCGACTGCGCATCAACATGGCCGCCGTGCGCGCGATGCTCGACGACTACTTCGCGCGCGACCTGTGGCGCGTCGTCGACGATCCGCCGGGGCGCGCGCGCGTGCGCGTGGTGATCGGCGGCCGCTCGCCCGCGCTCGACGCCGACGACCGCGCGCGGGTGCTGCGGGCCGTGGCGGCGCACCCCGGCCGCGTGGTGTGCGACGTGGTCGAGCGCGCGGGCCACTGGGTGCACGTCGACGCGCCCGACGAGACCGTGGCGATCATCACCGACGCGCTGCGCGGGTGACGCTCAGGGCGTCGTCGGGCGCCAGCGGGTGAGCTCCATCATCGGGTGCTGAATGTAGCGCTCGACCTCGGGGCCGATGGAGTTGGTCTCCTCGTAGTGGTCGCCGTCGGCCTCGAGAATGTACGGGATGGTGCTGTTCAGCGCGTAGTTGTAGGCGGGCACGATGTAGCCCAGAAAATCTTCGCTGAGGCCTGCCACGATGGGGTATCGCACGCCGGGGTTGGCGAGCATCAGGTCGCGGAGAAAGGGCGCCGTCGGGGCGCGGCTGTAGTCGGGCGGGTTGGCGGTCTGCGTCATGCGCGTCTGGCCCCACGACCAGCGCGCGTCGAAGCCCACGAAGAGCTCGGGGTGCAGCTCGCCGGGCGCCGTGATGGCCGCCACGGGGCCCACCTGAAAGTACGTCACGCGCGAGCGCACCCAGGCGAAGTTGTCGGGCCCGAGGGCCTGCGCGGGGTTCCACGCGAAGAGCTCGCGCTCGAAGATGCCCATGTTGAAGAAGATGCCGTACCCGATGTTCTCCACCCGCGCGTTGAGGGGCGCGGTGCGATAGGAGAGGGCCGTGTCGCTCACCTCCATGCCGTTGCGCTGAATGGCCGCGAGGGCGAGGCGCGCCACGTTGGTGCCCACGAGCTCGGCCTTGCGCAGGCCCGACTGGCTCACGGTCATGCCGTCGGGCGCGCGCGGGTGCACGCCGCCGCCGGGGCCCACCTGGCCGCCGAGCGCGCCGTTGACGAACACCGTGGTGCCCCCGAGGCCCGCCACGCTCTCCGACGGAATGCCCATCTCCATCGTGGCGCGGAGGTAGTGAACATAGTCCGCCGAGAGCAGCGTGTTCTCCGAGCCCGTGTACTCGGGGTGCGCCGCCCAGTTCACGAGCGTGGCGACGGTCTGCGTGGGCATGGCGTCGTCTACGAACTGCACCACGGTGACGGTGGGGTCGTAGATCACCGGGTCGCGCGTGTCGTTCACGTAGTCGAGGGTGGAGCCCATGGCGTCGACGGTGGCGGTCTGCGCCACGCGCATGCGCACCGGGCGCAGGGCCGTGAGGGCCGCGCGCAGTGCCGCGGCGGTGCGCGTGCGCACGCGGGTCTGGTAGGCGCGGTTGAGGCCCGTGCGCGCGAGGTCGCGCCCCCAGAGGCCCACCGTGTCGACGGCCTCGTGCACGTGCGTCGCGCTGATGATCACCTTGTCGATGTTCATCCCTTGCAGCATGGGGTCTTGCCGCACGAGATCC
>CANMAT010000437.1 GCA_947494865.1 Deltaproteobacteria bacterium | reverse complement strand
GGCGCCGCCGAGGCTCCCGCCGCCCCCGGGGGCGCGTGCGACTGCGCCACCGTGCCCGCGCGGTCGCCCTGCGGCCCGGCGCTCGCGCTCTGCGCCGCCCTCGCAGCGCTCGCGTCGCGTCGCCGTGTTCGTAACAGAGTTGCATCTGTAATTTAATAGCGTATACATCGCAGCCTCGCGGGCGCTGGTTGGTTCCATTGCGTCGCGGGGGTAGATGGGACTAGAACCGACGTGTCGATGGTGCGCGCCCGTACATCGCCTTCTCTCGATGAGCTCCGCGAGCGCATCCGCGCCTCGGGCCTGCGGGTGACGTCGCCGCGCGTCGCGGTGCTCCAGCGCCTCTTGCAGGCCACGGCGCCGGTGTCGCACGGCGAGCTCGCCGAGGCGCTCGCCCCGCAATGGGATCGCGCGACGATCTACCGCAACCTCACCGACCTCACCGACGCGGGCCTCTTGCGCCGCACCGACGTGGGCGACCACGTGTGGCGCTTCGAACTCCGCTCCGACGAGGGCGGCTCCCACGAAGACAACAAGCACCCGCACTTCGTCTGCGGCGAGTGCGGCGACGTGCAGTGCCTGCCCGAAGAGATGGTCGAGCTCCACTCGTCGCGCGGCGCCCCCAAGGCGCTCAAGGGCCGCGAGGTCGAGATCCAGCTCAAGGGCCGCTGCGACCGCTGCGCGTGATCGCCCCGCGCGCAAGGCCGTTGCGGTTTCACGGCGGCGGGGGCAAGTAGCCCTCCGTGCTCGGGGTCGTGCTCCTACTCTCGCTCATGGGCTTCGCGGTCGGCCCGCTGCTCGTGGCGTGGGGCCGCGGCCGACGCGCGCCCTCGGCGGCCATCGACGGCTTCACGCTCGGCGTGGTGCCCTCGCTGCTGCTGTTGCACCTCGTGCCCCACGTGGTCGAAGAGGTGGGCGCGGGCGCGCTGGCGCTCGTGGCCCTGGGGTACACCGTGCTGTGGATGGCCGACCGTCGCGCCCACGACGGCGGCGAGCGCATCGGCGCGGCGCTGGTGCTCCCCACCCTGGTGATCCACGCGCTCGGCGACGGCGCGGGCCTCGCGATCGCCACGTCGGCGGCGGGGCACCGCGAGCAGGTGAGCACGGGCCTCGGCCTCGCGCTGGTGCTGCACCGCCTGCCCGAGGGGCTCTTTCTCGCCACGGCGATGGTGCCCGTTATGGGGTGGCGCAGGGCGATCCCGCGGCTCTCGATGGTGGCCGGCGCCACGGTGGTGGGCGCCCTCCTCGGCAGCGCGCTCCTCTCGAAGATCCCCGACGCGGTCTTCGACGCGGTGGCGGCCTTCGGCATCGGCGCGATGCTCCGCCTCGCCACGCACCGTCACGGGGCCGACGCGCCGACGCCCCTCACGCGGGCGCTCTCGGCGGTCACCTTCGTCGCGGGCGTGGTCATCGCCGCGTGGATCCCCGACCCCGACAGCGTGCTGCGCCATGCGCGCCCCCACGAGCTGTCGTTCATCGAGTCGCTGGGCCCCCTCTTCGTCGAGACGGCGCCGTCGATGCTCATCGGCCTCGCGGTCGCGGGGGCCGTGCAGACGTGGGCGCCGCGCAAGCAGGCGAGCTGGCTCAACGGCCGCGGCGCGCTCTCGCAGGCCCTCCGCGGCATGCTCTTCGGCGTGCCCCTGCCGCTGTGCTCGTGCGGCGTCCTCCCGCTGGTGCGCAGGCTCCTCGCGGCGCGCGTTCCTGTCGCGGCGGTGGCCGCGTTCGCGGCGGGCACCCCCGCGCTCGACGTGGGCGGCGCGGTGTTCTCGTTTCGACTCTTCGGCGCGCCCCTCGCGCTGGCGCGCATCGCGTCGGGCTTCGTGATCGCCGTGGCCGTGGCCCTCGCCGTCGCGTGGAGCACCCGCGGCGTCTCGATGCGCTTCGCGCTGCGACCCGCGCCGCCGGGCTCGATGCTGCGCCCTTCGCCGCCGTGGTCGGCGACGCCGCACGAGCCTGAGAGCGACCCGCCGGAGGCGCCCCGGCGCGCCCTCTCGGCGCTGCGCCAGGCGGTGGGCCCCACGCTCGACCACGTGGCGGCCTGGTACGTGGCGGGCCTCTGCCTCGCGGCGGCCTTCGAAGCGGCCGTCGACCCCGCGGCGGTCGCGGGCCTCGGCGCGCCCCTCGACGTGGCGCTCGGCGCGCTCGCGGCGGTGCCCGTGTACATGTGCGCGCAGGGGGCGGCGCCCTTCGCCGCCGTGATGATTCACAAAGGCGCTTCGCTCGGCGCGGCGCTGGCGTTCGCGATGGTCGCGCCGGGGACCAACCTCCCGGTGCTCGCCGCGTTTCGTCGGTCGTTGGGCAACCGTGCGGCGCTGGCCTTCGGGCTCGCGAGCCTCGCCACGGCCGTCGCCGTGGGCCTCGCGGCGAACGCCCTGGTGCCCGCCGCGAGCGTGCCCGAGATGCACCACCTCGTGGCGCACGCCCACGCGCCGTGGGAGCTCGCGTGCGCCGGGGCGCTGGCGGGTCTGCTATTGCGGAGCCTGGTGCGCGTGGGGCCTCGCGCGTGGTTCGCCGCGATGGCGCCCAACGAGGAGCCTGCCGCCGATCGCCACGCGCACTGACGGAGGGGCTGGGAGGGTCGGTCAGCTCGCGGCGACGGCGCCGTGGTCGTCGCAGTGGCCGCTGTGCGGGTGGTGCAGGTGGCCCGACACGAGGTAGTCGGTGTGATCGCCGTGGGGCACGGCCTCGTGGCCGCAGCCCGCGCCGTGCGCGTGCGAGGCCTCGTGGGCGCCGCACGCGTGCGACGGGGTGCACGCGGCGGGGTTGGCGTCGCCGACGCTGAGGGAGCACTCGTCGACGTGGTCGCCGTGCGAGTGGTGCAGGTGACCGTCGTGGAGGTAGTCGGTGTGGTCGCCGTGCTGGAGCGCGACGTGCCCGCAGCCGGGGCCGTGGGTGTGCGAGTGCGAGTCGTGCGTGTGATGGCTCATGGTTCGTCTTCCTCTTCGTCGGGGTGGGCGTGCGAGGCTTCGCTCGCGTGCTCGAGCGCGTTGCGGAGCAGCCCCGCGACGTGCTCGTCGGTCAGCGTGTAGAAGATGTGCCGGCCCTCGCGGCGGCGCTTCACGAGGCCCTCGGCGCGCAGCAGGCGGAGGCGCTGCGACACGGTCGAGAGGCCCTCGCCGAGCGCCTCGGCGAGCTCCGAGACGCACCACTCGGCCTCGGAGAGGTGCGCCAGGAGCCGGAGCCGCGCGACGTCGCCGGCCGCGCGAAAGATGCCTGCGGCGCGCTCGAACGCGGCCTCGCTCGCGGTCGAGAGGGCACGGCGCGTGTGCTCGGGATCGCCCGGGGCGCAGCGGTGCGCCTCGGGGGCGGGCGACGGCTTCGGCGGGAGGGAAGGCTTCTTCATCACTTCAATACTTGATGATCTGGTGAAGTATTTAACAACACTTCACCGGTTGGTCAAGTATCGCCCGGTGGGTTCAGGCGCTCTCTTGGACGCGTTGCTCCTGGGCCATCGCGGCGTCGGCCTCGGCCCAGAGGGCGCTGAACTCGCGGGCGCCCTGGAGGTTGGAGAGAAAGGGCTCCCACTCTTTGGGCCGCCCTGGCGTGAAGGCGAGGGTGAGAATGGGCGCCCAGCGGGGGCGCACGGGCTTGCGCAGGAGGCGCATGTTGGCCTCGGCGGGCGTGCGGCCGCCCTTGCGGAGGTTGCACACGCGGCATGAGCACACGACGTTCTCCCAGCTCATGGGGCCGCCGCGCGAGCGCGGCATCACGTGGTCGAGGTTGAGGTCGCGGGGCGACGAGCGTCGGCCGCAGTATTGGCAGGTGTGCCCGTCGCGGAGAAAGATGTTGCGCCGCGTGAGGCGAATCGACGACCGCGGCATGCGGTCGTAGGCGGTGAGCTGCAGCACGAGGGGGATGCGCATCGCGCCGCGGCTCGTGCCCACCGTGGCGGCGCCCTCCTCGGGCTCGAGGCGGCTCCACGCTTCGAAGTCGCGCGCCACCCACGACGCGTCGAGGGCGCGGGCGATGTCCGTCCACATCAGCACGAAGGCCCGCCGCGCGCTCGCGATGTGCACGGCCTGCAGGTGCCGGTTGACCACCAACACCTGCGTCTCGAGCTCCGAGGAAGTCGCGCTCATCGTGGTGTCTACCCCTTATGCGGTGTCGTCTCTCTCGCCGCTGTCGCTCGCCTCTGCCTCTGCGCAGACGCCCTGCGCCGCGCACTCCGCGATCGCCCGAGAGAGCGCCCGCGTAACCTCGTGAACGTCTTCGTCTCGCAGGGTGCGCGCGTCGAGCACCACCTCGGCCCCGTCGATGCGCGCGACCACCGGCGGATCCTGACGCCGCAGCTGGCGCTCGAGAAGGGTTGCACCGATTGAGCCCACGCGCACCCCCCACGAGCGCAGCGCCGCGGTCGGGAGCGTGCCTCCGCCGACGCGCCCCTCGACGGGCGCGACCCGCACCGTCGCCCCCGCGGCCGCCACGCCCGCCGCGATCGCCCGCGCACGCGCCTCGACGGCCTCGACAGGCTGCGCGAGCGCAGCCACCGAAGGCACGTCGCGCTCGGCGCGCCCCTCGGCGTACGCGCGCAGGGTGGCCTCGAGCGCGGCCATCACCAGGCGCCCCGGGCGCAGCGCGCGCATGAGCGGGTGCCTGCGCACCGCGGCGACGGTCGCCGCGCGCCCGGCGATGATGCCAGCCTGCGGCCCCCCGAGGAGCTTGTC
>CANMAT010000436.1 GCA_947494865.1 Deltaproteobacteria bacterium | reverse complement strand
TGGTGCCCAGAACGGCCGTGTGTTCGAGCGCGATGCGCGTGATGGCCGTGACGCGCGGGGCGCACACGGTGGTCGCGTCGAGGCGCCCGCCGAGTCCCACCTCGAGCACCGCGAACGCGACGCCCTCGCGTTCGAAGGCGCGCCACGCGAGCAGCGTCGCGGCTTCGAAGAACGTGAGGTCGGGGAGCGCGCCGGCGTCGACCTCGCGCAGGATGGCGTCGGCCAGCGCGGCCGCGAGGGGCTCGCCGAGGGGCTCACCGTCGACGCGCACGCGCTCGACGAAGCGGTGCAGGTGCGGCGACGTGTAGAGGCCCACGCGCAGGCCCGACGCGCGGAGCACGGCGTCGACGGTGGCCGAGACCGAGCCCTTGCCGTTGGTGCCCGCGACGTGAACGCAGGGGATCGCGCGCTGCGGATCGCCCGAGGCCGCGAGCGCCGCGCGCATGGCGTCGAGGCCCGGCACCATGCCTCGCTTGACGAGGGGCGCGAGGCGTTCGAGGGCGCGCGGGAGCTCAGTCATCGAGCAGGAGGGCCAACACCCGCGCGATGGTGGCGCGCATCTCGCGGCGCTCGGCGATCTGGTCGATCATGCCGTGGTCGAGCAGAAACTCGCTGCGCTGAAACCCCTCGGGGAGCTTCTGCCCGATGGTCTGCTCGATGACGCGAGGGCCCGCGAAGCCGATGAGGGCGCGGGGCTCGGCGAGGTTCACGTCGCCGAGGAGGGCGTACGACGCGGCCACGCCCCCCGTGGTGGGGTCGAGGAGCACCGACACGAAGGGCATCGAGGCATCGCGCAGGCGCCCGAGCGCGGCGACGGTGCGGGCCATCTGCATGAGCGAGAAGATGCCCTCTTGCATGCGCGCGCCGCCGGAGGCCGAGAGCACCACCGCGGGCCTGCGGGCGCTCGCGGCGCGTTCGAAGAGCCGCGTGAGGCGCTCGCCCACGACGCTGCCCATGGAGCCGCCCATGAAGCGAAACACGAAGGCGCCGAACATGATGGGCCGACCCGCGAGGGCGGCCGCGCCGACGCGAATGGCCTCGGTGGCGCCCGACGAGCGTCGCGCCGACGCGACGCGCTCGGGGTACGGGCGACCGTCGGAGAAGCGCAGCGGGTCGGTGGGTGAGAGCGCCTCGCCCTCGGCTTCGAAGCTGCCGGGGTCGAGCAGGAGCTGCATCCACTGCTCGGCCGAGAGGCGCTCGTGGTGGCCGCAGCGCGGGCACACGCCGTACGCGAAGGCCTCGGCGAGTTGCGTGTCGCCGCAGGCGTCGCAGCGGCGAAACACGCCGGCGCCGAGCGACACCTTGTCGGCGTGGTCGAGGCCGCTGCGCGGGCGTGAGCTGCGTTCCGACGACATCGTAGAGGGGGACGAAGGGGTATCACACCTTCGGCGCCCCGCGGTGCGCGCCGCGACGTCAGCGCGTGCGGTCGGCGCCGAGGCGCGACTGCGACGGGGCCGCGAGGGCGGCGGCGCCGCGGCGCTCGAGGTTGTCGCGCGCGGGGAGCACCTCGACGGCCTCGACGGTGAGCGGTGACGCGAGGGGCCACCCGTCGGGCGCGCCGAAGTGGCCGCCGAACTCGAGGGGCCCGAGGCGCCGCACGGAGGATTCGTAGAGATCGAGGGAGAGCCAGCGCTGCGGGTCGAGGAACACGGCCTCGATCCACTGGGCGAAGTTGGGGGCCACGGGCTCGACGCGGCCGTCGAGGGGGCGGAGGCGCACCACGCGGGCGTCGCGGTAGCCGAACTGGTCGCCGAAGGCGCTCTGGGCGAAGAACCAGCACTGGTCGACGAGGTGGCCGAAGGCCTGGCGCCATCCGTCGTGGCGGTTCCAGAGGTCGAGCGACTGGTTGGGGCGGTCGAGGCGCGCGCCGAGCACGTGGAGGGCGCCGCCGAAGGCGTAGCAGCCGTTCCATCGCTGGAGGAAGCGCGTGTGGTCGTCGGCGCTGCGGGCCGCCGCGTCGAGGGTGTTGCGCGCGGCCGACGGGTCGTAGGGCGGCGGCTCGAAGGCCGTGACGATCGTGGGCTCGACCCACGCGTGAAGTCGGCTGTGATCCATGATCAGAGTAGAAACTCGTCGCCGAGGGAGAGCACCTGCAGGTCGTCGTTGCGGAGCTTCGCGAGGTCGCGCTCGACCTCGGCCTGAAACGACGGCTTGATGTGATAGAGCAGCACGGGGACGTCGCGGCGGTGCAGCTTGGCGAGGTCGGCGGCGAGGGTGCGCGGGGTGTGGTGCCCCGAGGCGCGCGCGAGCCACTCGTACTCGTCGGGGAAGCTCACCTCTTGCAGAATGGCCTTGAGGTTGGGCGTCTGCGAGAGCACCTCCCAGAAGCGGTCGGTGGGGCCCGTGTCGCCCGAGTAGGCCATCGCGACGCCGTTGCGTTCGACCACGAAGCCCGCGCTCTCGATGGTATGCGACACGAGAACCGGGCGCACGTCGAAGCCCGCCACGGTGGCCGGCCGCTCGGCGTCGACCTCTTGAAAAACGATCGTCGGGCCCTTCGCGTCGACGAGCGGAATGAGGCTGAAATCAGGCCAGAGCACGTTGTTGAAGAAGTGCTCTTTGAGGGCGCGAATGGTGAACGCCGTGCCCGCGATGACGAGGGGCTTGCGGGCGCCCTGGCAGCGGTTGTCGGCCAGCGTGGCGAGGTCGCGCACGTGGTCGAAGTGGGCGTGTGAGACGAGCACCGCCTCGAGCTCCATCTGGCGGTCGAGGGCGAGCATGCTCGTGGTGGCGCCGGCGTCGATGCCGAGCACCCCGTCGAGCACGAAGCTCGTCGAGCGGTGTCGCGGAGTCTCGCCGCCGTGGCAACCGAGTACCTGGAGCTCCATAGGCGGTGTCAGCGTCCTCCCCGGGGGGCCTCGGTGCCGTGCACCGGGAGCGGCATCTGCGAGGGGGCGCGCGCCCGCGTCTGCGGCCCGTTCACGGCGTCGATGTAGTCGAGGAACTCGCGCAGCCGCGCGGTGGCGGGCACCGCGTACCCGCCGTCGGGGAGGGCCGTGAGCAGGCGCACCTGCGCGAGGCGCGCGATCACGCGCTCGACGTCGCGCTCGTGGAGGTCGGCGGCGCGCGCGATCTCGCCCAGCGTGACGGGCACCACCACCGACTCGCCGCGCGCGAGGCCGATCTCTTCGGCGAGGCGCGTGAGGGCGAGCACCACGCGCACGCGCGGGTCGCGGTGCAAGAGGAGTTCGACGAGCTCGTTGGCGCTGTCGAGCCTGCGCGCGAGGCGCGTGATGAGCCGCACGGCGATCTCGGCGTTGCCGAGCACCATGGCCTCGAGGGTGCGCGCGTCGATCTCGACGAGCTGCAGGGCGTCGAGGGCGACCGCGTTGGCGGTGCGGGGCGTCTTGTTGAGAATGGCCATCTCGCCGAAGAAATCGCCGGGGCCGAGCACCGCGAGGGTGCGCTCGCCCGCTGCGAACGCGCGGCTGATGCGCACGCGCCCCGCGTGGATGACGTACATCACCGACCCGACGTCGCCCTCGCGAAAGAGCACGTACCCTTCGGGAAACTCCCGACCGAAGCGCGAGAACAAGGGGTCTGTGCCCATGAGCGGCGCCGTCAGTGTAGGGCCACGCCTTCGGCGGGGTCAAAACAAACACGGCGCCCCGCGCGGATGGGGTAGAACCCTCTTGGCCGGCAGGAGCGCCTGCCCCACGCACGTTCAATGTTGCCACGGAGCCGCCTCGCACTGCTCGTGATGCTCGCCGGGTGCGAGCGCAGCGGCCCCCCGGCGCCGCCGCGGGAGCCGCCGCGACCGCCCGTCGCGTTTCGCGAGCGACCCTCGGCGATGGCAACGCCCACCGAGGCGCCGCAGGAGGCTCCGCGCGACGACGCGGGCGTACCCGAAGCGATCGCGCGCTGCGTGCGCCGCAACCGCGCCGCGCTGCCCCCCGAGCTCGCGGCGGCCCTCGGCGCGCTCGACACACCCGCGCTCCTCGAAGACGGCTGCCGCCTCGACGCGGCCCCGCGCCTGCGCGACCCCGCGCTCTGCGACGCCGTCGCGTCGAGCGCCCTGCGCGAGGCCTGCGCTGCGCGCGTGGCCATCGCGATGGCCGCGCCCGAGCGCTGCCCGAGCACCCCGGGCCTCGTGGGGCGCGAGCCCGTGTGCGTCGCCGTGGCCGCGCGCTCGCCCGCGCTGTGCGCCGCAGTGCCCGGCACCGACCGCGGCCGCTGCCTCGCCCTCGTGCACGCCGACGCGCGTCAGTGCGCGCGCCTCGAAGGCACGTTTCGCAGCGCGTGCGACCGTGACTTCGCTGCACTCGCGCCGTGGCTCCAGCCGCGCCGGGGCGAGGCGCTCGTCGAGGCCTCGGTGGCGCTCGCCCTCACCGACCCGACGCGCGACGGCGGCGCCGAGGGGCCCGTGTGGCTCCTGCACGCGCACCGGCGCGGCGCGTGGCTCGACGAGGCGGGCAACCTCTGGATGCTCGACCCCGCCCTCGGCTGGCCCCGCGCGACGGCCTTCGCGGGCGACGAGCCCGTCGTCGCCGTGAAGATCCCGACGGCGGGCGTCGCGGTGGGGGCCGAGGTGACGGCCGAGGCGCGGGTGCTGCTGCCCGACGCGCTCGCGCTCGACACGCGCGACCTCACGGCCCGCGCCACGGCGGTGTTCGCGAGGGTTCCGCGGGCCCGCGGCGACCTCTACGCCGTGACGGTGCGCGT
>CANMAT010000435.1 GCA_947494865.1 Deltaproteobacteria bacterium | reverse complement strand
TGGCGATGTCGTCGGCGCCCTCTCGCTGGATCGAGCTGTTGAAGAAGTACTTGAGTTCGAAGATGCCGCGCGGCGTGTGAACGTACTTGTTGGTGGTGACGCGCGAGATGGTGCTCTCGTGCATGCCCACGGCCTCGGCCACGTCGCGGAGGATCATGGGCTTGAGGTACTCGATGCCTCGCTCGAAGAAGTCGCGCTGCTTCTCGACGATGGAGCGGGTGACCTTCACGATGGTCTTCTGGCGCTGGTCGAGGGAGCGCACGAACCACTTGGCCGACTGCAGCTTGTCTTGCACAAACTGCTTGGCCTTCGGGTCTTTCATGAGCGATCGGGCCTGCTGCTCGTTGATGCGCAGCTTGGGGAGGCCGTCGTCGTTGGTGCTCACCACGTACTCGTCGCCGACCTTGTGCACATAGACGTCGGGCGTGATCGCGGGCGCGTCTTCGCTGGTAAAGTTTCGGCCCGGGCGCGGCTCGAGCCCCTGGATGATCTTCGCCCCCTCGTACACGTCGGTGACCTCACACTTGAGGTCGCGCGCGATCGCCCCGAAGTTGCGCCGCTCGACGTTGTGGAGGTGCCGGTCGATCACCTGCCACACGAGGTCGTCCTTGTCGTAGCCGAAGTGCTCGACCTGCACGAGGAGGCACTCGCGGAGGTCTCGAGACCCAACGCCGATGGGGTCCATGTGCTGCATGAGCCGCAGCACTTCCTCGGCGTCTTCGGGGTCGAGGCCCACCTCCCGCGCGAGGTCTTCGATGTTGGTGGTCTTCTGCGAGCTGTTGCGGTCTTCCTCGACGGGCGGCGCGTCGGCCTCGACCGCGGGCGCCTCGCCGGGCTTCACGTCGCGCTCGATGCCCTTGAGCGTGAGGTAGCCGTTGTCATCGAGGTTGTGAATCACGAGCATCGCGAAGGCGCGCTCTTCGTCGTTGAAGTTCGACAGCGACACCTGCCACTCGAGGTAGTCGCTGAGCGTGCCGCGTCGGCTCAGGGTCTGGTCGGCCGAGGGCAGGTCTTCGGTGTTGAGCCGCGACTGCGACGGGAGCGGCGACTGGTTCGCATAGGCGTCGAGGAACTTCTCCCAGTACTCCTCGCTCTTCGTCGCCTCCATCGCGCCGCGCTCCTCGTGCGAGGTTGGGAGGTTCTCACCACGCGCTTCGATTTCGGCCAGCCGGTCGATCGACGGCGTAGACGCCACGTCGGCCTCTCGCCAATCGTTGCCGGGCCCCGCCTCACCGGTATCCTCGAGGATCGGATTCTCCGTCAGCTCGGCCTGTACCTGATCGATGAGCTCGAGCCGCGAGAGCGCCAGCAGCTTGATCGCCATCTGGAGCTGCGGCGTCATCACCAGGGTCTGCGACATCTTCAGCTGCTGCGAGAGCCTGACTTCCATCGCGCTCCTCCTGCCTGAACCTTCAACGCAGCGCCTCTGCTCGCTCAAACTCTGCCGAGACGGGCGCTCCGACGTTGCGGCAGCATCCTATCCCCTCGGCGCTGACTTTGCATCACAAACACACGCCGCGGCCCGATGGCCCTACGTGATGCGCGCCTCGACGGGAGGAAGCGGCAGCGCCGGCGCGTCAAACCGGGAGAGCTGATCGAGGGCCACGTCGAGCGCGACGCGGAGCACGTCGGCGGGTGTGTCGGTGCGGCGCGCGGTGCGATCGACGGCGGCCTCTAGCCACGCGAGGGGGTCGCTGGCGACGAAGGCGGTGGGGCCCTCGGCGCGCTGGGCGCCGGGGAGCGTCGAGGCGTCGCGCGCGCCCTCGGACACCGCGTGGTCGAGCCACTGCACCGCGGGGGCGGTGAGCAGCTCCGCCGCGTCGGGGGCGCAGAGGCCCACCGCGACGCCGAGGCGCTCGACCTCGCGCGTCTTGGGGGTGAGCGCCGCGAGGGCGCGCGCCCTCGCTCGCCAGCCTACCTCGGCGATCGCGTCGGCCGTGAGGGCCTCGCGGTCGCGCACGCGGTCGTCGTCGATCGCGCGGAGCTGGTCGCGCAGCGCGGCCTCGACCTCACGGCGGAGCGACGGGCCGACGCGGCGCAGCTCGTCACGAAGCCCGATCACAGCGTCGCCGAGGGCGCCGCACGCCTCGACGCGGGCCTGCGCGAGGGCCTCGTCGCGGGCGAGCGACGCGCGGGCCGCGGCCACCAGGGAGCGCGCGCGGCCCGCGATGCGGTGCGCCTTCCACGCGGGGCGCTGCGCGACGAGGTGCTCGTCGAGGTATCGCAGAAGCGCGTCCCACCCGCTGTCTCGCAGCAGCGCCGCGCGCGCGGCGTCATCGGGATCGCGCGACGCGGCGAGGGCCTGGCGCGCCGACACCGCGAGCACGCACGGCGCGAGCTCGCCGAAGCCCCCGCGCACGAACGCCATCAGCCCGGCACGCGCCTCGAGCGGCGCCTGATCAATTTTATTGATCACCGCGACCACCGGAAGGCCGCGGTCCCGCGCCTCGCCGAGGGGCGCCGCCTCGCTGTGCCGCCCCGCCTGGCGAGCGTCGAAGAGCCAGAGGGCCACGTCGGCGAGTTCGAACGCGCGGCGCACGGCGTCTTCGTGGGCGGTGTCGCCCGCGTTGAAGCCGGGCGTGTCAATCACCTCCAGGCGCAGGAGCCTCGGGAGCGGAAGCGTCACCTCGACGTAGTCGACGCCCACTCCAGCTTCGCGCCGACGGGCCACCGCGCGCGGGGCCTCTTCGAGGGAGCTCTCGACCACGCCGCCGCGGCGGTCGAACACCCGCGCGCCGCGGTCGCCGTGGCGGAGCCAGTGTACGTGCGCGGTCGTGGGGAGCACGCCCATGGGCGACACCTCGGCGCCCACCAGCGCGTTGAGAAACGTGCTCTTGCCCGCGCTGAACTCGCCCAGGAGCACGAGGCGCAGGGGCTCGTCGAGCTCGCGGCGCAGCGCGCGCAGCGACGCCTCGAGGGACGGCGGAGACCCCGGCGCGGCGCGCACCACCGCGGCGAGCGCGTCGAGCATCGCGCCGAGGCGGCCGCCCCACGACCGCTCCCACGCGTCGCGGAGGGCCGCGCGCGCGAACGAGCGCGTGGTGGGCTCGGAAAGCGGAAGCGCCAGCAGCGCGCTCGCCTCCGCGGGGCTGCCGCCGTCGAGGAGCGCGCGCGCTTCGGAGAGGGCCAGCACGGCGCGCGCCGCGGGCCGATCGGGCGCCTCGCGACTCCAGCGCGCGGCGAGCTCGGGCGCTGCACGCAGGGCGAGGTCGAGGGCGTAGTGCCAGAGCACCGCGGGCACGGCGGCCCCCGCGACGCGTGCGAGTTCGGGCGTCACCCCTTGCGCGCGCGCGAGCCCGAGCAGGCCGCGCGCGACGTCGCCCAGCTCTCCGTGCGCATCGGCGAGCACGCGCTCGAGCGAGGCGGCCTCGTCGCCCGCGGCCAGCACCGCGACCAGCGTCGCGATGGCGCCATCGTCGCCGTTGATCCACGCGCGGCGGAGGCAGCGGGTGGCGGTGGCGCGTTCGCCGAGGGCCCACGCGATCTCGCCCGCGAGGCGGTTCGCGCCCGCGTCGGTGGCGGCGAGGCCCGCGGCGCCGCGGTCGAGCGCGCGCCGCGCCGCCGAGCGATCGCCCCGCGCGAGGGCGTCGTGGCCGAGCAGGAGCCACGCCTCGCCGAGGGCGGGGTCGGCGAGGGTGGCGCCGCGCGCGAGGCGCAGCCCCGACGTCTCGCGCCCCCGGGCCAGGAGCGCGCGTGCGCCGGCGAGGAGCCTCCGCGCCACGACGGGATCGCGCGCCCGCAGCCGGGACCGCGCGTGCGTCTCGAGCTCGAGCGCGCGCCACTCGTCGTCGGTGCGCGCGGCCATCTCGACCATCCGCGCGAGCATCGGGGCCGACATCGCGCGCTCTCGGTGTGCGGCGTCGAGCGCGGCGAGCGCTTCGGCGGGCCGATCGAGCGACGAGAGCGCATCGACGCGGAGGGTGAGCGCCCGCAGGTAGCCGGGCGCGACCGCGAGGGACTCGTCGGCGATGCGCAGCGCCCCGTCGGGGTCGCCAGCTTCGAGCAGCGCCTCGCCGCGGCGAACGGCGCCGGCCACCTCGTCGGGCGGCGGGATCACCTGGTCGAGGAAGCGTTCGAACCGGTCGAGCAGCGCCATGATGAGCTCGCCGGCGGACTACCACACATCGCCCCGGGCGCGCCCGCGCGGAGTTGCCCGCCGCGCCGCCGCGGTGTTATCGCGGGCGCCGCCGATGGCCGACACGCGCAACCGTCCCGAGCTCGCACGCATGGCGCTCCTCAGCGCCGGCACGCTCCTTTCGCGCGTGCTCGGGATGCTCCGCGAGACGCTCATCGCGGCCACCTTCGATGCCGGCGCGACCGACGCGTTCTTCATCGCGTGGCGCCTGCCCAACGCGCTGCGCGCGCTGCTCGCCGAGGGCGCGCTCTCGGCGGCCTTCGTGCCCATGTTCACGGCGACGCTGGCGCGCGGCCGCGCGGCGCTCACCGAGCCGATCAAACGCGTCGGCCCGGGCCCCGCCGCGGGCGACGCGACCGAAGAGCACCGCGAAGACCTCCGCGAGGTCGTTGCGTACATCCGCGGCGCGAGCCTCGCGCTCCTCCTCGGGCTCACGGCGCTCGGGGTGGTCTTCGCGCGCCCCGCGCTGCGCGTGTTCGCGGGCGATTTCGGCGGCGACACCGCGCGCTTCGACCTCTCCGCGGGCCT
>CANMAT010000434.1 GCA_947494865.1 Deltaproteobacteria bacterium | reverse complement strand
GGACCGTCGAGCACCTTCACCGCCACCGCGCGGCCCAGCGAGCGCTGCAGACCCGCGTACACCTTCCCCATGCCCCCTTCGCCCAGGAGCTCACGGAGGGCGAGAGACTCGCGCTGACGCGCCGCCGGGGCGCCCGCGTCGCCGTCGAGTTCCAGGCGCGGGAGCGTGCGGTCGAGGCCGTCGCCGTCGGGGGGGCGGAGAGGCGCAGCGTCGCGTCGGGAGGCGCGGCGCCGAGGAGCGCGGCGGTCTCGCGGATGCGCCGCTCGCGGCGCTCGTTCTCCGACGCGGTGATGCCCATCGCCCCGATGGAAGCGCGTCCCTCGCGCGCGGGTCAAGGCGGATGAAGCCCGCGAGGCCCACCGTCGACCGCGCAGGGGTGGGAGCGCCTCACCCGCTCACCGGGCCACGTAGCCGATCACGCGCTGGCCCGGCACCAGCCCCGCGGCATCGGAGAGCGCGAGCACCACCTCGAGCACCTTCGTGTCGATGCGCTCGGCGGGGTCGTCGGTGCGAACGTTCCTGCGTCCGAAGCGACGGGCGATCTCGACCACGCGCCCCGCCACGCGACGCCCGGGGAACGCGTCGGCCGTCACGAAGCCATCACCGTTCAGACGGATGCGCGCGATCTCTCGCTCGTCGACGTCGATGCGCGCCCGCAGCGCGCGCGTGTCGCCGAGTATCATGAGCGCCTCTCCGTTCGGCGCGTAGTACTCACCGATTCGATACTTCACAAAGAGCACCTCCGCGTCGATGGGCGCGCGCACCACGAGGCGCTCGGCCACGGCCCTCGCCTGATCGCGCCGCGCCTGCGCCGCGCGCAGCCGCGCGACCGCCACCTGGAGGTCCTCGCGGCGCGTCCCGTTCACCGCGGCGCGACCGCGCGCGTCGGCCTGTCGCATCGAGGCCGCGTCGACCTCGGCCTGCCGTCGCGCGCGCGAGAGCTCGTCGCCCGTGGCGTCGCCGGTGCCCGCGAGCCGTTCGGTGCGCGCGAGCACCTCGGCCGAGAGGGCCGCGCGGGCGCGGGCGGCCTCGGTCTCTGCGCGCGTGGCGTCGAGGTCTTCGGCGCGCGTGCCCCGCCGCGCGCGGGCGAGCTCGGCCTCGGACACCGACACGTCGGCCTCCGCCGCGGCGAGGGCGGCGCGCTCCGCGGCGCCGTCGAGCTCCGCGAGGATCTCCCCCGAGCGCACGCGTTGGCCTTCTCGCACGGCGATTCGCGCGATGCGGCCCGCGACCGAAGCGGCCACGCGCGTCTCGCGATCGGCGGGCTCGACGACACCGTTGCCGGCGACGAGCTCCCCGTGCGGGAGCGCGTCGCGGTCGTCGCGCTGACCTCGCCGCGGGGCCTCGACGCGCGCCGCGTTGCGCACGTCGGCGGCGTTGGGCGACGTCGAGGGCTGGGCGGTCACCGCCCGCGCCACGGTCGAGAGCATGAAGGCGGTCGCCGCGACGGCGAGCGCGCCCTTCCAGGGGATCGATCGCATGATGCTCCTCACGAGTGGGCCTCGACGATGCGTCCGTCTTCGATGCGCACGATGCGATCGGCGAGGTGGTAGATCCGGTTGTCGTGCGTCACCACCACCACGGTGTGTCCGCGCTCCTTCGCGAGCTGCTTGAGCAGCTCGGTGACGTGCATCCCCGACTGCGCGTCGAGGCTCGCCGTGGGCTCGTCGGCGAGAATGATCGGCGGCGCCCCCGCGAGGGCCCGCGCGACGGCGACGCGCTGCCGCTGACCGCCCGAGAGGTCCTTGGGGGCGCGCTCGTAGTGATCGCCGAGACCCACCTCGGCGAGGAGCCTCGCGGCCTCTGCGCGCGCGTCGCGGCGGCTCCACCCGCGCAGCTCGAGGAGCAGCGCGACGTTGTCGCCCGCCCCGAGCGACGCGATGAGGTTGTGGCCCTGAAAGATGAAGCCCACGTGGGCCATGCGCAGCGCGGGCAGGTCGCGGTCCCTCGCGGCCGTGACGTCGACGTCGTAGACGCGCACGCTGCCGCCCGAGGCGCGCAGCACGCACCCGAGAATGGAGAGCAGCGTCGTCTTGCCCGAGCCCGACGGGCCCGAGAGCATCACGAACTCGCCGCGACGCACCGCGAAGTCGACGCCGCGCAGCGCGTGGTAGGCCACCGCGCCCTCGCCGTAGACCTTCGTCACGCCGCGCGCCTCGATCGCCAGATCGCTCATCGGAACACCATCCCCGGCTCGACGCCGCGCACGCGCAGGAGCGCGAGCGAAGAGGCCGTCACGCACATCACCACCATCGCCGCGAGCGTCGCGCCGAAGAGCCACGGGGGGAGCACCAGCGCGAGGTCCGCCGAGCGGATCCCGTCGGCCATCTTGGTCGCGAGCGTGAGGCCCACGAGCGAGCCCGCGAGGGCGAACACCACGGACTGAACGAGCAGCACCAGCGCGAGGTCGCCGTTGGTGGCGCCGATGGCCTTGAGCGTCCCAAACTCGCGGAGGTTGTCGACCACCGCGGAGAACATCGTGAGCCCTACGATCACGAAGCCCACGATGAGCGCGAAGAGGGTGCTCGTGCCGAACGAGATGCCCAGCGAGCTCTGGGTGAGCAGGTACCGCACGATCTTCTGCTGCATCTGCGCCTTCGTGAGCACCTCGGCGTCGGGGAGCCGCGCCTGGAGCGCGCGGCGCACGGCCTCGACGTCGCGCCCCGGCGCCACGCCCGCGAGCACGAAGTGGGTCTGATCCGACGCGATGCGGAGGAGCGAGCGGGCCGTGTCGAAGTCGGCGAAGGCGTACGGCGGCCCGAAGGGCTGGAGGCCCCAGGTGAAGCCCACGGCGCGCACGCGGTGTCCGTTGACCTCGCGCACCGAGCCGAGGTTGAGCCCGCCGAGCTTGTCGCGCTGGTTGTCGTCGAAGAACATCGCGTCGGGCCAGGCGAGGTCGGAGGTGGCGCCCGCGACGATGTTCCACGGCCCGCCCGCGCCGCGCGGGAGCCGCGTGCCGATGACGGTCATCGCCTCGGTGGTGCCGCCGGGCACCTTCGCCGCCGCGCCGCCGTAGAGCATGGGCTCGGCCCACGCGACGCCCGGCGCCGTGCGCGCGCGGTAGAGCACCGACATCGACATGGGCGCCGTGTCTTGCAGCGTGGGCAGGCCCCGCGGCGTCACCCAGAGGTCGGCGGCGACGTTGTCGGCGAGCATCGTGTTCTTCTGCAGCAGCCCGAGGAAGGTTCCGAGCTGTTGGAACGACAGCACCGTCGCGAAGACCACCCCGAGCAGCGTGCCCACGGTCTTGAGCCGGTCGTGGGCCATCATCCGCAGGCCGATCGCGGCCATGATCCAGACGCGCGCGAGGTACCCCGCGCGCCCCCGAATGGGCGCCGCCATGCGCGCGCTCATCGCGTCACCTCGCCCTCGATCCGTCGCGCCGCCGCGATGCGCAGCAGCACCCGCGCGTAGCCGAGGTCGGCGTCGGCCTGCACGCGCGACACCCTCGCGCTGAACGCGTCGCGCTCGGCGAGGAGCGCCTCGAGCTCGGTGCCCGCCCCCGTCGAGAGGCGCTCTCGGGCCGTCCTCGCGGCGCCCTCGGAGGCTGCCTCCTCGGCCCTCGCCGCACGCGCGCGCGGGATGCCCGCCCGCACCTGATTCCACGCCGTTGACACCGCGTCTCGCGCGTCTCGGGTGCTGCGTTCGAGGCGCGCGCGCGCCGCCGCGCCCGCGGCCTCCTGCGCCCTCGCCGACGCGAGCGCGCCAACATCGAGGCGCCACGCGAGCGACACGCCCGCGGCCCACGACCCGCTCGGCCCGAAGCCCGCGGCGTTGGTCCACCGCTGCGTCGCCGTCGCGTTCACCGTCGGCGCCAGCGCGAACCACGCCGCCCGCGCCTGCGCATCGCTCACCCGCGCGTCGCTCCGCGCGGCGCGCACCGACGAGGCCTCCTCGGCGCCGCCCTCCCACGCGCCCAGGGGCCCCTCTTCGTGAAGGTCGTCTTCGACGAGCGGCGGCGCCTCGCCCACCTCGACGCCCGTCAGGCTGCGGAGCGCCCGCGCCGCATCGTCGACCGTCAGCTCGGCGTCCGCGAGCCGCTGCCGCGCGCGGGCCGCGTCGGACTCTGCGCGCAGCACGTCGAGGGCGCTCCCGGCCCCCGCGGCGGCGCGGTTGCGCGTGCGGGTCACGGCCCGATCCGCGGCGTCGATGGCGCGCGTCGCCGCGTCGCGGAGGGCCGTCGCGGCCACCCACGTGAACCACTGGCGGGCCACCGTGCGGCGCACGCCCTCGGTCGCCGACGCCACCCGCACCCGCGCGCCGTCGGCCCCTTCGCGCGCCGCGCCGTAGCGCGACCACGCGCCCAGATCGAGCAGCGGAACGTCGAGCGAGAGCGTCGCGTCGAGCTGATCCTCCGGGGTGATCACCGCCCGCGTCGCGTTGGCGCCCGTCGGGATCGTCACGCCGACCTCGTACTGGTTGCGCGTGTACCCGAGGCGCGCCGTCACCGCGGGAAGCAGCCTCCCCATCGCCTGCGCGCGCTCGGCCTCGCGCTGCCGCGCGACCGCGTCGGCCTCGCGCACCTCGGCCGCGCGCGGGGCCGCGGAGAGAAACACCCCCAGGGGCTGCGCGCTCGCCGCCGCAGGAGAGAGCGCCAGGATCAGGGCCCACAATGTTTTTGACCGAGTGCTCACTCAATAACTCCTTACACCCGCGCGCCGTGTCTCATCCCCGTCGCACACTGAGATGCGCGGAGGGCCCCGAG
>CANMAT010000433.1 GCA_947494865.1 Deltaproteobacteria bacterium | reverse complement strand
TATCAGCACAGCACCGAGCTCACCTTCGCCGGGCGCTTCGAGCTCGACCTCAACGACCCGTTCTTTACGCGCGACCTCGCGAGCCAGGGACTGCAGTTTGCGCCGCGCGTGCAGGGCGAGGCCACGCTGAGCTTCCCGCTCCCTCGCGCGGTGCGCGCGGCCGTGAGCTACGACGTGAGCCCGGTGGTGGGCTTCGGCGTGACGGCCGAGTACGTCACCTGGTCGCAGGTCGAGCAGTTTGACGCGCGCGTGCGCTCGCCGCAGCTCGCGCAGCCTGCGCTGGGCCTCGCCGACGCGCAGCAGCTCTCGCTCCCGCGCCGTTGGCGCGACACGATCGCCGTCGAGGGCACCGTGCGCGTGTCGCCGTGGGCGCGCGTGATGCTCTGGGTCACCGGCGGGTACCACTCGTCGGCCTCGCCCGACGAGACCCTCGACGTGGCCTCGCCCGACGGCGACCGCATCGTGGCCGCGGCGGGCGTGCGCGTGCGCGTCGGCGACCGGTGGACGCTCCTCGGCGACGTGGAGGTGCAGACGATCGTGCCGCGCACGGTGGTGGGCTCCGACAACGACCTCGGCAACGGCGAGTATCGGCTCACGCTGGTGAACGTGGGCGCCCACGTGATGCGCGCGTTCTGAGCGCGCTACGGCGCTTGCGCGAAGGCCTCGTGGGCGGGCAGGGTGACTTCGAAGGTGGTGCCGCGGCCCACCTCGCTGCGCACCGAGACCGAGCCGCCGTGCGCCTCGGCGATGCCCTTGACGATCGCGAGGCCGAGGCCCGCGTCGGCGCGCCGCGCCTGCGTGCCCTGCCAGAAGCGATCGAAGAGCCGCGGGAGCTCGTCGGCGGCGACGCCGCAGCCCGTGTCGCTCACCGAGAGCGTCACCCGCGCCGCGTCGGCGCGCGCCGCGAGCGAGACGGCGCCGCCCGCGTCGGTGAACTTGACGGCGTTGGTGACGAGGTTGCCGAGCGCGCGCACGATGCGGTGGCGGTCGACGTACACGTCGGGCACGGCGCCCGCGGCGTCGATCGCGAGCGAGACGCCCTTCGCCTCGGCCTGCGTGGCGTGCAGGCAGAGCACCTCTTCGAGGAGCGACGCGACGCGCTCGCGCGCGCGCTGGAGCGAGAGCTCGCCGGCGTCGAGGCGCGCGATCACGAGGAGGTCTTCGATGAGCCGGTCTGCCTGCTGCAGCGCGCGCGTGATGCGCTCGATGGCGGGGCGCTCGCCCTCGCAGCGACGCCCGATGAGCGAGGCGTTGAGGGAGATGGTGTTGAGCGGGCTCCGCAGGTCGTGCGAGACGATGCTCAGCATCTCGTCGCGGAGGCGCTTCGCCTCGACCGCGGCGCCGTAGTTGCGCGCGTTCTCGAGCGCGAGCGCGGCCTGCGCGGCGAGGCGCAAGGCGAGCGACACGTCGGCGGCGTCGTAGCCCGTCGCGGCGTCGAAGCGCACGAGCGAGAGCACGCCGACGCAGCGCTCGCCCACGCGCATCGGCACCATGACGTCGGCGTGCGCGGCGCCCGCAGGCGCAGACTCGGGCGCGCCCGCGCGGAGCACGCGCTGCACGCGCTCGGCGGTGCCGCTCGCGGCGCACCACTGGCGGGCCCGCAGGGCGTCGAGCTCGAGGGGGCGGTGCACCATCGCGACGCGGCGCACGGCGTCGCCCTCGGCGAGGTCGACGGCGCAGAGGTCGGCGCGCGCGGGCACGACGAGGCGCGTGAGGGCCTGCAGCGTGCTCTCGTAGTCGAGGGAGGCGTTGAGGGCCGCGCTCGACTCGGTGAGGTCGACCATCGAGAGGCTCGTGAGGCTCGACCCGTCGGAGGCCGTGAACACCGACGACGAGAGCGCCGCGGCGAAGGTGGTGCCGTCTTTGCGGCGCATGCGCACCTCGCCGCGGGCCCTGCCGATGCGCGCGCGCTCGGCGAGCAACGGTCCCAGGCGCGGGTCCGTGAGGTCGACCACGCCCGCGCGACCCGCGTCGCGAATCTCGGCCTCGGTGCGGCCCAGCATGCGGCACGCGGCGGGGTTCGCCGTGAGAATCTCGCCCGTCGTGCGGGTGAGCAGAAAGCCGTCGAAGCTGTTCTCGAAGACCGAGCGGTACTTCTCTTCGCTCGCGCGCAGCGCCGCCTCGGCCTCGCGCTGCGCCGTCACGTCGCGGTAGCAGCACACGAGGCCGCCCTCCCACGCGTGCGCGCGAATGGCGACGATGCGCCCCTGCATCGGGCCGCGCACTTCGAACTCCGAGGGCGCGTCGCTCCGGGCGGCGTCGCGGAGCCTGCGCGCGAGCTCCGTGCCGTGCAGCGCGGGGAAGGTCTCCCACAGCACGGCGCCGAGCAGCGCCTCGCGGGGCCGGCCGAGGTGCGCCTCGGCGGTGCGGTTCACATACACAAACCGCCACTCGCGGTCGTACGCGATCACGGCGTCATGGATGCGATCGAGCACCCAGTTCAACGACGGCTCACCGCCCGTAGCGGCAGACGTTAGCGAGCGACCCTCACCGGTCGGTGAGGTCGCGTCGGGGTTTCCCTTCATGCCGACAGGAGAACCTCACGGTCGCGCGGGGTCAACATTGCGCGTCGAGAATTCACCCGCGCAGCGCGCGTCGCACGAGGTCGGGCGAAACCTGCGCCGCGGGCACGCTGCGGGTCTGCGTGGGTCGCGCAGCGCCGCGGCGAAACCCTCGCCCCGGAGGCCTGCGCGCGGGGCGGGCGTCGTCTTCGAACCAGGTGCGCACGTCGGCGTCGAGCCCGAGCCCGAGCATGTAGTTGTAGAGGGCCTTGCGGAGACCGACGCCGAGCCAGTCGTGGTCGGTGCCTACGGGGTCGGTGTAGGGCACCTCGTTGCGCGCGAAGGTGACCTCGGGCTCGCGCGCGAGGCGAATGCCGAAGAGCTCGGGGCGCTTGCCGATGGGGCTGTGCGCGGTGGCCGCGAAGCGGTGCCAGAAGCCCGAGTGCAGGCACCCCTCGGCGAAGAGCTGGCGCACGCGCTCGAGGGCGTCGACGGTCTCCTGCGTGGTCTCCGTGGGAAAGCCGTACATGAGGTACGCGTGCACGAGCACGCCGGCGTCGGTGAAGGCCCGCGTGACGCGCGCCACCTGCTCGACGGTGACGCCCTTCTCCATGAGCTTCAAGAGCCGGTCCGAGGCCACCTCGAGGCCGCCGCTGATGGCCACGCAGCCCGAGCGCGCGAGCAGCGCCGTGAGCTCGGGGGTGAAGGTCTTTTCGAAGCGGATGTTGCCCCACCAGGTGACGGTGATCTTGCGCGCGATGAGCCGCTCGGCGACGGCCCGGAGGGACGCGGGGGGCGCGGCCTCGTCGACGAAGTGAAAGCCCGTCTGCCCCGTCTCGCGCACGAGGGCCTCGATGCGGTCGACGAGAACGTCGGCCGGCGCGCCGTCGTAGCGGCCGATGTAGTCGAGCGAGATGTCGCAGAAGGTGCACTTCTTCCAGTAGCAGCCGTGGGCGATGGTGAGCTTGTTCCATCGCCCGTCGGCCCACAGGCGGTGCATGGGGTTGAGCATCTCGAAGAGCGACACGTAGCGCTCGAGGGGGAGCCCGTCGTAGGTGGGCGTGCCCGCGTCGCGGTGGGGCACGTCGTGGAGCGTGTCGGTGGTTTCGAACACCACGCGGTTGTCTCTTCGCACGAAGGTGCGCAAGAGGGGCCTCGACGGGTCGCGCAGGTGGTCGATGAGGGCGAGCAGCGGGCGCTCGCCGTCGTCGAGGGTGACGTAGTCGCAGTAGTCGAACACGCGCGGGTCGGAGAGCTGCCGCAGCTCGGTGTTCACGTACCCGCCGCCGAGCACCACCCTCGCGTCGGGGAGCGCCTCTTTGACCACCCGCGCGATGCGAAACGCGCCGTACACGTTGCCGGGAAACGGAACGGTGAGGCCCACGAGGTCGGGCTCGTGCGCGACGAGGAGCGCGCGGGCGATGTCGTCGAGGGCCTCGTCGACGAGGGTGGGGTCGTCGTCGAGGGCCTCCGCGAGGGGGTCGAAGGTGGGCGCGCTCGCGGCGAGTTTTTCACCGTACCGCGACAGCTCGAAGCGCGGGTCGATGCCCTCGCGAATCATGTCGGCGAGGTCGTCGATGAAGAGGCTCGCGAGGTGCCGCGCGCGGTCGGTGGTGCCCAGCGCGCCGAAGGCCCAGGTGGCCGTGTCGCTCTGCGCGCGGAGGGCTTCGAAGCGCGGGCCCTCGGGGAGAAACGCGCCGCCCGCGATGCGCAGCGCGAGGCTCGGATCGCGGCCCTGAAGAAAGCGAAGCACGGGCTCGACGAGGGCCACGCAGGCCTCGCCGTTCCTCAAGAAATGCGCGATGGGCGGGGGTACTCCGTCGTAGTCGTCGCCGACGCCCATCTCTTCGGCGCGCTCGGTGAGCACGGCGAGGGCCTCGCGCAGCCCGTCGCGCGAAAACACCCGTAGAAACAGCTCGATCGCGGGGTCGGCCTGCGTCACCGTGAGGTCGGCGCCGCCGTGCTCGCGGAGAAAGCCCGTGAGGTACGCCGTGGCCGGGTACGGGGTGTTGAGCTGGATCATCGGGGGCGTAAGAAGCAGGATGCGCATGGCGGTCGCGCGACCCTACCGCAACTGCGCCCCTCCGGCGCGCGCGCTCACTGCCAGGGCGCGACGCGCTCGAGGAGGTCGGCGAGGGCTTCGAAGTCGAAGGGCTTCTCGATCCAGCGGCCCGGCGCGAGTTCGAGCACGCGGCGCGCGCGCTCGGT
>CANMAT010000432.1 GCA_947494865.1 Deltaproteobacteria bacterium | reverse complement strand
CGCCCGAGCTCCTCGCCGCGGTGCCCGCCGACGAGGGCCGCGAGCACGTCGTGGGCCCCGCCGAGCTGGGGCTCGTGACCGTCGACGGACGCGCCGCCGAGGTGCTCCTCCCGGGCCGCTGGATGCTCTGGCAGGCGCGCGCCGAGGTCGAGTGCGCCAACGTCTCCACCGCGCCGCTCGCCGCGTCGATCGCGCCCGCGTTTCGCGCGCTGGCGCCCGCGACGCACCTGCGCTCGGTGGTGGTCGCCCCGTACGAGCGCGTGCTCCTCTACGCCGACGGCGCGCTCGCGTCGGTGCTCGGCGAAGGGCGCCACGACCTCTTCGTGTGCGACCGCCTCGTGACGGAGGCGCGCGTCGACCTGCGCGAGCGCGAGGTGCAGATCGTCGGTCAAGACGTGATGACCGCCGACAAGGCCACGCTGCGCATCAACCTCAGCGTGAAGGTGCGCGTCACCGACGCCGTGCTCTCCGTACAGTCGGTGGCGAAGGTCGACGACGCCATCTACAGCGAGGCGCAGCTCTGCGTGCGACGCAGCCTCGCGGGCCTCACCCTCGACGCGCTGCTCGAGCGCCGCGCCGCGCTGGGCGGCGCGATGCGCGACGAGCTCGCCGCGCGCTTCGCCGCGTGGGGCGTCGAGCTCATTCAGATCGACGTGAAGGACGTGGTGCTCCCCGGCGAGATGAAGACGCTGCTCAACACCGTGATCGAGGCCGACAAGCGCGCCGCCGCCAACGTGATCGCGCGCCGCGAAGAGACCGCCGCGACGCGCTCGCTGGCCAACACGGCGAAGCTCCTCGAGAGCAACCCCACGCTCCTTCGCCTGAAGGAGCTCGAGGCCTGGAAGGAGATCGCCCAGTCGGTGGGCCAGGTGACCATCGTGGCCACGCCCAACCAGCTCCTGGGGCCCCTCTCGCTCCCTGCTGCGCCGTCCGCCGAGCGGCGCTGAGGCGCGGTCGCCTCCAACACCCTCGCGATCAGAACCACACGAGGTGCCGCGCGTAGTCTCGGCGCGGCAGCGCGACGCGGAGCTCACCGCCCGCCGCGAGGTTCACCACGCGCAGCGTCGAGGCCTCGCCGGTGACCTCGACCCACGCGGCGCAGCGGCCCGTCGACGCCACCGCGAGGCCTTCGCCCACGGGGCTGAGGCGCGTGTCCTCGCCCGCGCGCACCACCATCTCTCGGCCCGTCTCCGGACGCACCGCCTGGAGCGAGTATCCGCGCAGTCCGTCGGGCTCGTCGCGCACGGTGTCGGGCCACGACTCGCCGCCGTAGAGATCACTGTGGGCCTGGATCACGTATGTCCCCGCGCGCGATGACACCATGACCCCGAGGGTGCCCGACACGGGTCGTCCGATGGGCGTCCAGCGCGCTCCGTCTTCGGAGCGGTAGAGCCGCGCCCAGTCGTCGTCGCGCAGCACGGCGAGCAGCGCGCCGTCGGCGTCGAGCCCGGGGCCGCCGTAGAAGCCCACGGCCCGCAGCCCCGGCGGGTACTGCACCGCGAGGGTTTCGACGCGACCGCCCGCGAGGTCGACGCGCACCACCGATCCGTCGCCGGCGCGCTGGCCCAGGAGCATCCACCCCTCGTCGCGCGTCGAGAGAAACTGCGAACCGTCGGTCGTCGCGAAGGGGAGCGCGAGGCGGTCGACGCGCGCCCCGCGGCGGCTCACGATCGAGGCGCCCGCGGCGCCGAGCGTGTAGCTCACGGTGTAGGGGCCCACGGCGAAGGCCTCTTGCTGCGCGCCCTCGTGCGCGGGGAGGGCCTCGGCGACGTCGCGCCGCGGGTCCCACCAGCGCAGATCGCTGACCGCGTCGGTACGGCGTCGCACGAGCACACGGCCCGCCTCGTCGGCGCCGCGCGCGGCGGTGGCGTCTTCGAGCCAGCGGCTCGTTCCGTCGGGCGCGAGCCACTCGACCGACGATCGGCTCGTCGTGTCGAACGAGGCGTGGTTGGCCACCACCGCGCCGCCCGACGACACCATGAGGTTGCGCAGGCTCAGCGTGCTGCGAAAGGGCGACGACGAATACGTCACGGTCTGCTCGCGGCGCCACCGCGCGCCCCCTTCGGGGCCGAGCAGCGCGTAGGTGATGCGCGCGCCCGGCGGCGTCGTGCGTCGATGCCGCGCCACCACGAGGTACCCATCGTCGGAGGCCTCGAGCTGCGTCACCGTGTCGTCGTCGGCCGGCTCCGCGGCGTCGAGCGTGCGAAGGGTGCCCCGCGCGTCGAGCGCCCGCACGTCGGAGCCTCCCACCCACGCGAGCACGGCCCCGTCAGCGCGCGGCGCGACGCAGCCCCCGAGCGGTCCTGCGGGCGCAACGGGCGCAACGGGCGCGACGGGCCCAACGGGCGCGACGGGCGCGACGGGTGCGGCGGCAGAGATCACCTCGGCACCGCAGGCGGGCAGGAGCAGGGCGACGAGGAGGGAGCGAGCTCGGTTCATGGCGTAGGCACCTCTGAGCCGGAGCTTGCCGCATGCGCACTGCATCGAGAATCGATCTTTCGTATCTACGATTGTATCAACGGGCCATACAATGCGAAGTGCGCCCTGCCCGTGTCGCCCGTGTCGTGCTCTCCTCGCGGCCCTGTGACGCGCACGCTCCTCATCGGGCGCGAGGCCGAGCTCGCCGACGCCCGCGCCCTCCTCGACGGCGGAGCGCGCCTCGTGGTGCTCCGCGGCCCGCCGGGCGTGGGCAAGAGCACCCTCGCCCGCGCCCTCCGCGCGCAGCTCCGCGCCGCGGGGCGCACGGTGTACTCCGTCGCCCTCGACGCGCAGCGCGACCGCGCCGCGGTGCTCGCCGCCCTCGCCGCCGCGCTCGACCGCCCCGCCCGCACGACCGACGACCGCGTGGTGCTCGACCGCGTCGCACGCACCCTCGACGACGCCGGCGCGGTGCTCCTCCTCGACGGCCTCGACGCCGCCGCCGACACCGCGGCCCTCGTGCTGCGCGACCTCTTCGAAGCCACCGAGCACGTCGCGGTCGTCGCCTGCGCGTGGCGGCGCCTGGGGCTGCCCGACGAGCACGTGCTGGCGGTGGGTCCGCTCGCGCCGCACGCCGCCGCCGAGCTGCTCACGCGCCGTGTGGCGCAGCTCGCCCCGACGCGCCGCGTGGGCTCCGACGAGGCGCTCGCGCTCGTCGCGCGCGTGGGGTCGCCGCCCCTCGCGGTCGAGCTCGTGGCCGCGCGTGTGGCCTCCCTCGGCCCCGACGCGGTGCTCCGCTCCCTCGACGCGCGCGGCCTCGTGAGCGACGCCCTCGACCGCGCCCTCGACGCCGCGTGGCGCCTCCTGCGCGACGACGACCGCCGCGCCCTCGCCGCCCTCGCCGCGCTCCGCGGTCGCTTCGACGCCGTGACGGCCGCGACGATGATCGATGGGCCCGACCCCCTCGACGCACTCGAGCGCCTCGCGGCCGCCTCGATGGTCGAGTGCGACGAGGGCTCCGACGGCGTGCTGTTCTCGCTCCTCGACAGCGTGCGCGACCACGCGGCGCGGCAGCAGGGCCCCTCGCGCGACGACCTCGACGCGCGCCACGCGCGTGCGTTCGCCTGCGCCGCCGCGACGCCCGCCGACGACCCGCGCGCCTGGGTGCGCCTCGCGCGCGACCGCGACGACCTCCTCGCGGCGTGGTCGTGGAGCATCGCCCGCGCGCCCGACCTCGCGGTGCGCCTCGCGGTGCACCTCGACCCGCTCCTCATCGCGCAGGGGCCCGTCGCGCTGCACCGCCGCGTGCTCGTCGAGACGCTCGGCGCGCACGTCGGCGACGGGGCCGACCTCGCCGCGCGCGTCGACCTGTGCCTCGCGCTCGGGCGCATCGACGCCATCCGCGGACGCGCGCGCGCCTCGCTCGCTCCGTGGGGTGAGGCCCTCACGCTCGCCACACGCCTCGGCGACCGCGGGCGCGTGGGCTGGTCGTCGGCGTACCTCAGCATCTCGCTGCGACTTGTAGGGCGCCTCGACGAGGCGCGCGCGCTGGGCCTCCAGGCCCTCTCGATCGCGACGACGGCGGGCGACCGTCGGCTGCTCGCGATCGCCGAGCACGCCCTCGCCTGCGTTCACTACGCAGGCGGCGACGCGACGGCCGCAGGCGACGGGTGGCGCCGCGCCCTCGCCGCGACGCGCGTCGCAGGGGCCCCGCGGCTCGAAGGCATCATGCTGGCGAACCTCGCGCGCCTCGCCTACGACGCCGGAGACTACACCGCGGCGGCCGGGTGTTGCGCCGAGGCGCGCGCCGCCCTCGCCCTGCGCGACGACCGCTTTCACCTCGCGCGCGTCGAGATGCTCGACGGGCTCGTCGACGCCCGCGCGGGGCGCCACGACGACGCCGAGCGGCGCCTCGCGCAGTCCCTCGACGTGGCCGTCGAGCACGACGACCTCGACGGCGAGCTCGAGGCCCGCGAGGCCCTCGCCGAGGCCGCGCTGCTGCGCGCCGACCAGGCCCTCGCGGCGCGACGCGTCGAGCTCTTCGCCGCCGCCGCGCGCGTCAGCGACGACGCCGCCTGGGGGCCTCGCGTCGCGCGCCTGCAGGCCGGTGTGCGCGACGACGCCCCCCCGCGCGCCCCCGCGCTCCGCCTCGCCCGCGACGGTCGCGCGATGACGCTCGGCGACGCGCGCGTCGACCTCGCGCGCCGCGGTCCGCTGCGCCGCGTGCTGCGCGCGCTCGTCGAGGCCCGCATCGCGCACGACGGCCGCACGCTCTCGACGGCCGACGTGCTCGCGGCGGGCT
>CANMAT010000431.1 GCA_947494865.1 Deltaproteobacteria bacterium | reverse complement strand
GGGTGCGGGCGCTGCGGGTGCGGGCGCTGCGGGTGCGGGCGCTGCGGGTGCGGGCGCTGCGGGTGCGGGCGCTGCGGGTGCGGGGCGGCGCGCGGCGCGTACGCCGTTCTTCACGTCGTGGCGCGCGGCGCCCATCGCGGGGGCGAGGGAGGCGACGAGGTCGAGCGCGAGGCGTGACGCGAGCGCGGGGTCGTCGAGGGCAACGCCGCCGTCGGTCACCCGCGCGACGCCGTCTTCGCCGAGGGTCACGGCGAGCTCGCGCGCCTCGCCGCGGTGGGCGAGGGCGCACAGCGCGAGGCGCGCCTCGATGCGCTCGACGGCGAGGGCGCGCACCTCGGGGTCGAGGTCGGCGTCGGCGAGGACGCCGCGCACCATCTCGGCGATGCCGCGGGCAGAAGACACCGTACGCCCCGTGCGCTACTCGGTCTCTTCGCCGATGATGGTGAGCTCGCGGGAGAGCGACGAGACTTCGAAGCGCGAGTACACCCCGTCGCGGTCGAGGTCGCCCGCGGCCGCCGCGTAGTACCACTGACCCTGCTGCGCCGTGGGGAGCGCGGTGTAACCCAGGCTGCCGCTCACCCCCACCGCGGGCGCCACGCCGGGGTTGCCCGCGATCGTCTGGTACGAGTACCGAACCATCTGCCGCGGGCGCACGCCGAGTTGGTTCCACGCCGCGGGGAGGCCGACGTAGAAATCGACCTGGCCCGTCGCGGCCGCGGCCGGAGCTCCGAGGGTGGGCCACCACGTGCCGAGCGCGCCCGACGCGCCGTTGGTGGTGGGCGCCGCGAGCCCCGGGTCGTTCGCGGCGTCGGAGTACATGTTGAACTCCGCGCGGTACGCCTCCTGCGCGTTGACCACCTGGGCGAGCACCTCGGAGGCCTCGATCGCGAGGGCCTTGTACCGGTGCCGCGCGTAGATGGGGCCCGCGACGGCCGCGAGGATCCCGACGATCACCACGACGATCATGAGCTCGATGAGGGTCATGCCCCGCGACCACGCGCTACGCGCGCGAGTGGCGGCCCTGCGGGAGCGAACGTTGGTGCGAGTGCTCATCGAAATCCTTTAACGGCGCCAGCGCCGCACGAGATGAAACACTATCGGTGCCGCGCCGCGGAATCAACACGCCGCCGTCGCCGCGCCCCGCCCCGCCGCGGTTTCGTGCGTGTGGTGAAAGGTGCCACCCGACGCGCGCGCTGCGATAGCCTCGCGCGATGCGAACGCGCGCGCTCTCGATGGTGATTCTCTCGCTGCTCTCTCAGTGCGCCGCGCCCCAACGCGTCGACGGGCCGCGGCCCATGTCCATGTGGCCGCTGCATCTCGACCCCGTGCCGCTCGCTTCGGAGCCCGCGGGGCGGCTCCCCGATGGGGTCGCTCCGCTGCGCTATCGCCTCACGCTCGACGTCGACCCGGCGCAGGGGGGCTTCCGCGGCGAGGTCGAGATCGACGTGTTTCTCGACGCTCCCCGCGACGGCGTGTGGCTCCACGGGCAGGGGCTCGCGGTGTCGCGCGTCGAGGTGCTGCGCGCGGGCGAGGCGCCCCTCGCCGCGCGGTGGGAGCCCGGCCAGCGCGACGGCATCGCCGCCGTGCGTTGGGGCGCGCCCCTCGGCATGGGCGAGGTGACCCTGAAGCTCACCTTCGCGGCCCCGCTCAACCGTCAGCTCGAGGGCCTCTACCGCGTCGAGAGCGGCGGCGACGCGTACGCCTTCACGCAGTTCGAAGCCCTGTCGGCGCGGCGCGCGTTCCCCTGCTTCGACGAGCCGCGCTTCAAGACCCCCTTCGACATCACCGTGGTGACCGCGCGCGACCATGTGGCCATCAGCAACACCGCCGAGGTGTCGGCCGCCGACCGCGACGACGGACGCCGGGCGCACCGCTTCGCCGTCACCGAGGCGCTCCCCACCTACCTCCTCGCCTTCGCGGTGGGGCCCCTCGAGGTGGTCGAGGCCGCCCCCATCGCGCCCAACGCGGTGCGCGCCACGCCTCTCCCGCTGCGCGGCGTGGCCGCGCGGGGCAGGGGGCGCTACCTGCAGCGCGCGCTCGCCGACGCCGCGCCCCTCGTGGCCATGATGGAGCGCTACTTCGACCGGGCGTTTCCGTACCCCAAGCTCGACCTCATCGCCGTGCCCTACTTCGCCGCCGGCGCGATGGAGAACGCCGGGGCCATCACCTTTCGCGAGCCCCTCCTGCTCGTGCGCCCCGACGCGCCCGTCGATCAGATGCGCGGCGTCGACTCGGTGCTCGCCCACGAGCTCGCGCACCACTGGTTCGGCAACCTCGTCACCCTGCGCTGGTGGAACGACATCTGGCTCAACGAGTCGTTCGCCACGTGGATGGGCACGCGCGCCACGCAGGAGGTGTTTCCGCTGCACCACGCAGCCACGGGGCTCGTCGCGGGCGTTCACAACGCGATGGGGGCCGACGCGCTCTCGACCGCGGTGCCCATTCGCCGCGAGATCAACGCCGACGACGACCTCCGCGGCGGCTCCTCGGCGATCATCTACCAGAAGGGCGCCGCCGTGCTCGGCATGCTCGAGCGATGGATCGGCGAAGACCCCTTCCGCGACGCCATCCGCGCCTACCTCCGCGACCACGCGCACAGCACCGCCGTGAGCGCCGACCTCTTCCGCGCGCTCGCCGCCGCGTCGCCCGCGCGGCCCCTCGACGCCACGCTGCGCACCTTCATCGAGCAGCCGGGCGTGCCCGCGCTCGCCGCCGAGCTCGTGTGCGAGGGGGGCGCGCGCAAGGTCACCCTCACGCAGCGCCGCTTCTCGCTGCCCGCGGGCGCGCAGCACGAGGGAGGCCCCTGGGCCGTGCCCGTGTGCGTGCGCTACCCCGACGGCGCCGCGACGGCCACCGCGTGCGCGCTCGTCGACGGCCCGCGCGGCGAGGTGTCGCTCGGCGCCGGCGCGTGCCCCGCGTGGGTGATGCCCAACGCCGACGCGGGGGGCTACTACCGCTGGTCGCTCCCCGCGGCGGGGCTCACGGCGCTCGTCGCGCAGGGGTGGGCCTCGCTCACGCCCGCCGAGCGCCTCTCGACGGTCAACAACGCGCGGGCGGCCTTCACCGCGGGCGCCCTCGACTACGACGCGCTGCGCCCGGTGCTGGCGCGCGCCGCCGTCGACGCCGAGCGTGTCGTGGCCGTCGACCCCATTCCCTTCTGGACGCGCGTCATCGACGACGAGCTCGCGGGCCCCGCGGCGCAGCGCGCTCGTCGCGCGGCGGCGGCGCAGTACGCGACGGCGTGGGCCCCGCTGGGGTGGTCGCGCGCCCCGGGCGAAGACGCCGAGCGCTCGCTCCTTCGCCGCGACCTCGCGGGCTTTCTCGGGCTCGTGGTCAACGACCCCGCGGTGCGCGCCGAGGGGGCCCGCCAGGGCGCGCGCTGGCTCGCCTCGCCCGACGGCGGAGGCGTACCCCCCGAGCTCGCCGGCGCGTCGCTGGCGATGATGCTCCGCGGCGGCGACGCGGCCACCGTCGACCGCGTGATCGCGCGCGCCGTCGAGAGCGACGACGCCGTGCTGCGCTTTCGGCTCCTGGGAGCCCTCGGGCATGCGCCCGCGGCGCTGCTCACGACGCGCGTGCTGCCGCTCGCGATCGACCCGCGGCTGCGCGTGAACGAGGTGTTTACGCCCATCGACGCGGGCCTCGGGCGCGGCGACGTGCGCGAGGCGGTGTTCGGCTGGGTGACGGGCAACGCCGACGCGCTCTTCGGGCGCATCTCGGTGAACGGGCGCGCGGGCACGCCGTGGCTCGGCGCGCGCTTCTGCCGCAGCGACGATCAGGCGCGCGTGCGGGCGTTCTTCGCGCCGCGGCTGGACGCGGTGCGCGGCGCCGAGGTGCAATTGCGCGGGGCCCTCGAGGCGATCGGCGTGTGCGCGGCGGAGCGCGAGGCGCAGGCCGCGGGGCTCGCGCGGGCCTTCGGCGCGGGCGGCAGCGCCTCCCCGCGGTGAGTGACGCCCGACCGGAACTCGTGGGAGAGTCGCCCCGCGCCGATGCCCACGAAATTGCACGCGAGCCACATCACCCTGGAAACGCTGCCGAAGTTCTGCGCGCTCGCCGAGGCGTTCATCACCACGCTCGACGCGCTCGCGGCGCGGGGCGACGAGGCCGACGACCGACCGCGCGCCTTCGCCGTCGCGCTCCTCCGGTGGGCCCGCGACGAGGCCGACAGCGCGACCCTCGCCGTCGCGGCGCGCGCGCTCGACAACGACGCCTGGCGCACGCTCACCGCGGCGGAGCGCGCGACCCCGTGGGCCCTCGCCGCCCACGCCGCCAACGCGCTCAAATCGTGGCGGAGCCAGTGCATGAAGTACCCCACGCACACGCAGCAGGCGGTGCCGCAGTGCGCGTGGCGCCTCGTGGCCGTGTGGGCCGCCCTCGGCCACCCCGACGACGCGGCCCGCGCGCTCGTCTCCAACCTCTACGCCGCACGATTTCGCGCGATCACCGGGCGCGACCCCGACGTGTGCCCGCTCGCGCCCGAGGCCATGAAGGGCGTCGTGCGCTTCGCCAACATGGCCCGCTTCTTCAACTGAGGGTCGACGCGCCGCGCTGTCGCCTGCGCGGGGATCGCTCAGCGCCCTTCGCGCAGCGCGCGGAGCTGCGCTTGAAGGCGCGCGACCTCGGAGCGCGACGTCGCCAGCTCGGATCGAGCCTCTGCCTCGCGCTGCGCGGCCTCTGCCTCGCGCTGCGCGGCCTCGCGGGACAGCTTCACGGCGGCCTC
>CANMAT010000430.1 GCA_947494865.1 Deltaproteobacteria bacterium | reverse complement strand
CTCGCCAACACCGATCCGTTGACCTTCCTCCCCGCGGCGCCGTTCATCCACGGCGCGGCGCAGTGGGCGGCGCTCATCGGCCTCTTCGGCGGCGGCAAGGTGGTGCTCATCCCCGGCCGCAGCTTCGACGCGACCCTCGCGGGCAAGCTCGTGGCCGACGAGCGGGTCACCACCATGACGCTCGTCGGCGACGCGATGGCGCGTCCCCTCGCCGACGCCCTCGAGGCGCAGCAGGGTATGCTCGACCTCTCGTCGCTGATGGTGATCTCGTCGGCCGGCGCGATCCTCTCCGACGCGGTGCGAGACGACCTCCAGGCCGTGCTGCCCGACGCCATGATCTTGAACAGCTTCGGCGCCAGCGAGACGGGCCACCAGGGCACGATGTACCCGGGCGCGCCCGCCGGGCAGATCACGTTCTACATGGACGACAGCAACACCGTGCTCGGCGACGACCTGCGCCCCCTCACGCCGGGCTCGGGCGCGATGGGACGGCTCGCGCGCCGGGGCAGGCTCCCGATCGGTTACTACAACGACCCGGCCAAGACGGCGGCGACCTTCCTGTCGATCGACGGCGAGCGCTGGGTGGTGCCCGGCGACCTCGCGACCATCGAAGAAGACGGGCGCATCACCATCTTCGGCCGCGGCGCGATGTGCATCAACACGGGCGGCGAGAAGGTGTTCCCCGAAGAGGTCGAGTCGGCCCTGAAGGCGCACCCCGACGTGCTCGACGCCGTGGTGGTCGGCGTCCCCGACGAGCGCTGGGGACAGCGCGTAGCGGCCGTGATCCAACCCCGCCCGGGGCGCGCGGTCACCCTCGCGATGGTCGACGCCCACTGTCGCACGAAGGTCGCGGGCTACAAGGTCCCCCGCGAGGTGCACCTCGTCGAGGTGATGCTCCGCCACCCGAGCGGCAAGCCCGATTACCGCTGGGCCAGCACGATCGCCACCGCACCCCACGCCGCAACATCTCAGGGCTGATATGTACATCGACTACTCCCGTGAAGAGCGCGCGCTGCGCGACGAGCTGCGGTCGTACTTCGCGCGCCTCGTGACCGACGACGTCCTCGACGAGGTGCGGGGCACCGACGGTGGCGGCCCGCGCTACGCCAAAGCCCTTCAGCAGATGGGCGCCGACGGCTGGCTCGGCATCGGGTGGCCGAAGGAGTACGGCGGCCAGGCCCGCTCGAGCATCGACCAGTACATCTTCTTCGACGAGGTGCAGCGCGCGGGCTTCCCGATCCCGTTCCTCACGCTCTGCACCGTCGGCCCCACGCTCATGAAGTATGGCACCGAGGAGCAGAAGGCACGCTTCCTCCCGCCCATCTTGCAGGGCAAACTCCACTTCGCGATCGGGTACACGGAGCCCAGCGCGGGCACCGACCTGGCGTCGCTGCGCACCCGCGCCGTCCGCGACGGCGACGACTATGTCGTCACGGGCCAGAAGATCTACACGAGCCTCGCGGAGTACGCGGACTACATCTGGCTCGCCGTGCGCACCGCCCCCGACGCGCCGAAGCACAAGGGCATCACGATCTTGATGGTCGACGTGCGGTCGCCGGGCTTCTCGCTCACGCCCATTCACACGCTCGGCGGCAACCGCACCAACGCCACCTACTACGACGCCGTGCGCGTGCCGACGTCGATGCGCGTCGCCGGCGAGAACGAGGGGTGGCGCCTCATCACCACGCAGCTCAACCACGAGCGCGTGGCGCTGATGTCGCCGGGGCCCGCCGCGCGCTTCGTCGAGGAGGTCACGGCCTGGGCGCGCGAAACACGTTCTAGCGGCGGGCGCCGCGTGATCGACGAGGCGTGGGTGCAGGCGAACCTCGCGCGGGCGCTGGCCCACGTCGAGGTGCTCCAGCTCATGACGTGGCGCCAGGCCTCGAACATCGAGCGCGGCAAGCTCGACGCGGCCGAGGCGTCGATGGTCAAGGTGTTCGGGAGCGAGTCCTTCGTGCAGATCTACCGGGCGCTCATCGAGGTGATGGGGCCCCTCGGGCTCGTCAAGGATGGCTCGCCGGGCGCCATCTTGCGCGGCCGCATCGAGACGTACTACCGCACGGCGCTGGTGCTCACCTTCGGCGGCGGGGTCAACGAGGTGCAGCGCGACATCATCGCGATGGCCGGTTTGCAGATGCCCCGCGCGGCGCGCTGAGCCCTCCACCCGAGGAAAGACCCCTATGGATTTCTCCTTCAACGAATCGCAGACCGCCGTCGCCGAGCTCGCCCGCAAGATCTTTCAGACGCGGGTGACGCCGCAGTCGCTCAAGGCCACCGAGGCGCAGCCCGAGCGCATCGACCGGGCGCTGTGGTCCGAGCTCGCCTCGGTGGGCCTCCTCGCCACCGCGCTGCCCGAGAGCGCGGGCGGCAGCGGGTATGGGCTCCTCGAGCTGTGCGCGCTCCTCGAGGAGGCGGGCGCCTCGCTCGCCCCCGTACCCCTGTGGTCTACGCTGCTGGTCGGCGCCATGCCCGTCGCCGAGTTCGGCACCGACGCGCAGCGCGCTCGCCTCCTGCCGGGCGTGGCCTCGGGCGACACGCTGCTCACCGCGGGCCTCAGCGAGGCCGCCAACGACGACCCGATGCAGCCCGCGACCACGGCGCGGCGCGCGGGCGACGCGTGGGTGCTCCGCGGCGTGAAGGAGTGCGTCCCGATGGCCACGGCGTCGGCGCGCATCCTCGTGGCCGCGCGCACCGGGGCCGACGCGTGCGGCGTCTTCCTCGTCGACCCGCACGCGCAGGGCGTCACCCTCGAGCGCCAGGTGGTCACCACCGGCGAGGCGCACCACCGCCTCGTGCTCGACGACGTCACCGTGGAGGCGAGCGACGTGCTCGGCGACCCGCTCCGCGGCGCCGACGTGCTCGCGTGGCTCCTGCCGCGCGCCCTCGTGGGCCTCTGCGCGCACGAGCTGGGCATCGTAGAACACGTTCTACGCCTGACCGCGAGCTACACCACGGGGCGCACGCAGTTCGAGCGGCCGATCGCCACGTTTCAGGCCGTGTCGCAGCGCATGGGCGATGCGTACATCGACGTGGAGTCCATTCGACTCGCCACCTGGCAGGCGGCCTGGCGGCTCTCGCAGGGGCTCCCGGCCTCGAGCGCGGTGGCGATCGCGAAGTTCTTCGCGGCCGAGGCGGGGCACCGCGTGGTCTACGCCGCGCAGCACCTGCACGGCGGCATGGGCTTCGACGTCGACTATCCCCTCTACCGCTACTACCTGCGCTCGAAGCAGAACGAGATCACGCTCGGCTCGGCGTCCACGCACCTCGCGGCGTTGGGCGCCGAGCTCGCGCGCTGACCCTCAGCCCGACGTCACCGGCAGCGAGCGCGTGCCGGCGGCGCCGGGCTCCGAGTAGAACTGCTTCGTCCAACGGCGGAAGACCCCGATGGGCCCGTCGTTGTCGACGACGAGCGGCGGGTCGATGTAGATCTTGTTCTCCCAGATGGGAATATCCTGCCCGAGCTGCCGCTTGATCTCGGCCATGAAGTGCTCGCCCACCGTGCTCGTCACGGAGCGGTCGACCTGCTTGCGCACCGCGAAGGCGAAGCGCACGTCGACG
Source organism: Deltaproteobacteria bacterium (assembly GCA_947494865.1). Classification (GTDB taxonomy): domain Bacteria; phylum Myxococcota_A; class Polyangia; order Polyangiales; genus CAISKJ01. The sequence continues at coordinate 1,165 of CANMAT010000430.1, read as the reverse complement.
TAGTCTTCGTCGATGGGGGTCGTGCCGGCGACGAGGAGGGTCTCCACGATGCCCGTGAAGCGCGTGGCCGCGTAGCCGAAGCCGTGGCTGATGCTCTCGACGGTGCCCCCCACCTTGCCCATGGGCGTGCGCATCTTCGTCTGCGACACCACGCGGAGCACGTGGCCGTCGACGTGGGCCACCGACGTGGGCCGCTCGACGGTGCCGTGCACGTAGTGGAAGTGCGCCGAGTCGACGGCGTTCTCGGCCATCTCCTGGTTGTGCGTCTTGATCTTCCAGCGGGCCATCTCGTAGCCCGTCCAGTCGTCGGAGCCGTACTCGGGGTTCACCGGGATCTCGTAGGCGGGCGCCAGGCCCTCGGCGTGGTGCCACACCATGATCAGCCCGTTGACCTCACGCACCGCCCACGATCGCACCTTCGCGCGCGCCGGCGGGGCCTTGTCGGAGTACGGCACGCTCACGCACTTGCCGCTGCCGTCGTAGAGCCACGCGTGGAAGGGGCACCGCACGCAGTTGCCCTCCATGCGACCGCCGTAACCCAGGTGGGCGCCGAGGTGGGCGCAGTGGGCGTCGAGCACGCTCGCGACGCCGTCGTTGTCGCGAAAGAGCACCAGGTCGCGCCCGAAGTACTTGAGCGGAAGCACCGCGCCGACCGCGACCTCATCGGAGTACGCGACCTGAAACCATCCGTTGGGATACCTTGCAAATGGAAACCTGCTCATGGTGCCTCCGGGCAAGACGTGGGAATCAGCGGTTGTAGCTTTGGGGGGGGGAGGCCGATGGGGCGCAGCGGCTCAGAGCTCGCTGTCGAGCCCGCGCAGCAGCAGCCTCGCGGCGTCGGTGACGCGCTCGACCACCTCGGTCTGCTTGAGCAGCCCCGCGGACCAGCCCACCAGCGCGGCGAACCAGATGTGCTGCAGCGGCACCGCGAGGCTGACCTCGCGCGGCGTGGGCGGCGACGTGGTGGCCTCGTTGAACCCGAGCCGACCGACGCCGCGGATCGCCGCGATGATGAGCCCCGAGATGCGCCCCTGGTAGGAGGCCACCTTCTGGGCCACGCCCGCCTCGCCCGACACCACCGAGCGCAGGATGGGGCGCGCGTACTTCGGCTTGCGACAGAGGCCCTTCGTCACAATCTCGAAGAAGGCCTCGATGCGCTCGAGGG
>CANMAT010000429.1 GCA_947494865.1 Deltaproteobacteria bacterium | reverse complement strand
GATCTCTGCGGGAATGGGCGGCATGCGCGTCGTCGCGAGGGCCGCGCGCGCGTTGGCGTCGTAGCCCGGAACGCCGCTGCGCCGCACGATGGCCACGTCGCGCACGCGGCCGTCGCGCTCGATCACGAAGGTGACGATCACCGTGCCCTGCCTCAACTGCAGCGCGTCTTCGCGCGGAAAGGCCTCGCCGATGAGCCGGTCGAGGCGCCGCTTCACGAGGCCGAAGTAGCGCACGTAGCGCGCGTCGCCGGTGGTGATCGAGAGGGCCCCGTCGCCCTCGCCGAGCGCGCGCGCGACGCCGCCGCGACCGAGGCCGCCGCCGGAGCCGGGCGCTCCGCCGCCGCCGACGCCGCCGCTGCCCTCGGCGCGCGTGGGGCCCTCCTGCGCCGAGGCGCTCACGTGGGCCCGCATGAGGCTCGCCGCCAGCATCGCCGCGTCGGTGTCGTCGTCGGGGCGCAGGGCGGCCTGGTCCGCCGTCGTCGAGGCGTGCCCGCGCTCGACCGACGGGCGCTGAAACGCTACGGGCCCCGCCGCGCGCGCGGCCCCGCGGTCGGCGTCCCGTACGCCCGCCGTGAGCCGCGCGACGGCGCCCGCGCGCCGCTCCGCGGAGGCGCGCTCGGTGTCGAGCGTTCCGACGGGGGAGGCGTGCGACGACGCGGCCTCGCCCGCCGCCGCCGCGACGCCCGCGCGCACCTGCGCCCCCTCGCCCGGAGGCGCGGGCGCGTCGGTCATGCGCACGAGGAGCACGCCGTGGGAGCTCGCCACCCATGGATCTTCGGCTGGGTTTGGTGTACGACGATCGTCTTGTGGCGACGCGCGCTCGCGGGCCGTGCGAATGCGCTGCTCCTGCGTGGCGCCGGCGTTGTTCACCAGGCGCGGGTCGAGGTTTACGCCGTCGGCGCGCGCCGCGAGCCTGCGCGCGGCCTCGAGGCTGCGGCCGTCGCCGCGCTCGCCGGGGTTGTCGGCCGACACGTTCTGCGCCGAGCGCGCGCCCCCGTAGCGCCGCGCGCGATCGTCGGGCGCCGCGGCGCGTGCCTCGCCGGAGGCCGTAGCGCGCGACGCGTCGTCGGCGCGCGCGGGCGGGTACTCGAAATCGATGCGCGCCCCCGACGCCGGGCGCGTGTCGCGTGCCGGGACGCTCGTCGCGGCGACCGTGAAGAGCGACGCGTGCGCGACGATCGAGGCGGCCCACCACCATTTCAAGCGTGATTGCATCGCGTAGCTCCCTGCGAGTGTAGTCCACCCGCGCGCCGATGGAGACGCGCCGACGCCCCGCGCGGCGTTCTCCGACGCGACCTTTCGCGCGAGCGGCTCACCCCTTGCGCGGAGGCCCCGGGGCGTGTTCGTCTCCCCGCAGATTTCAGCCCTTCAGCGGCACTTCATGCGAGCCCCATCGACCCTGTTTACAGCCCTGGCGCTCCTCGCCCCCCTCGCGGCCCGCGCCGACGACGTGGTGACGTACCCGTACCCCTGCGTCGAGCACGTTCACCGCACGATGCCCCGCGTCGACGCCCACGTTGTGGTGGTCGACCTCGCGTGCGCCGCGGTCGAGGTGTACTCCACGCGGCCGCGCGCACGGGCCTCCACGGTGAGCGCCTTCGCGCGCGACACGGGCGCCCAGATCGCCATCAACGCCAACTTCTTCGAGTCGAGCGCGTGCGGCCTCGCGGTGGGCGAGCGCTCCGTGTGGCACGACACCTACTACGACCGCTGCCGGTCGTCGTTCGCGTTCGGGCCCACCGACACGGCCACGCGCGCGTCGCTCTTCGACAGCTTCGAGCACACGCGCATCAACCCGTTTCCGTGGGCTTGGAACGTCGTGACGGGCTGGCCCACCCTCTTGCGCCAGGGCGCCACGGTGTTCGAGCCCGAGGAGCCTCTGGGCATGTACCGGTATCACCCGCGCACGGCCATCGGCACCACCACGGGCGGCACGCACCTCGTGATCGCCGTGGTCGACGGGCGGCGCTCGGGCCTCCCCGGGATGACCTCCCTCGAGATGGTGCCCCTGCTCGAAGAGTTCGCCGTGGCCGACGCCATCAACCTCGACGGCGGCGGGTCGAGCGCGCTCTTCATCGAGCGCGAGGGCGGCGTCGTAAACCGCCCGTCGGACAGGGTCGAGCGCAACGTGGCGAACCACCTGGGCATTCGCATCACGGCGCCGCAGCGCTAGCGCGCCGCGCTCAGTTGTTCTTCTTGAGCCTGCGCTTGAGGGCGGCGACCTCGTCGTCTTCCGACGGGGGCGTCTGCGCGGCGGGCTTCGCGTCGCCCGCGGGGGGCTCCTTACGGCCCACCTTGCGCTTGAGCGCCGCGAGCTCGTCGTCGAGCGCGTCGCCGCTGCGCTCGGGCTCCGCGGGGGCCTCCGCGGGGGCCTCGTCGGACTTCTCGCCCGGCGCGGCGGTGTCTTGCGCGGCCCTCTTCGCGGCGGCCTTCTCGCGCATGGCGGCGAGCTCGGCGTCGAGCTTCTGCTCGGCCGCGTCGGGCGGCGGAGGCGACGGGAGCTCGCCCCCGAGGCGTTCGATCTCCGACCGCAGCGCGTGGGCCTCGGCCTCGTAGCGCACGGCCACGCGGCGGGCCTCTTCGGCGAGCGCGACGTCGCCCGCGCGCCCCGCGAGGTCGCTGCGGTTGCGCCAGCGGGCGACCTCGCGCGAGCACACCGTGAAGCGCGCGCGCAGGTTGGCGAGCTTGAGGCTCTTCTCGCGCGCTTCGGGCTTCTCGGCCCACGGGGGGAGCCCCTCGTCAGGGAGCGCGAAGCACGTGCCGCACTTCTCGCACTGGAGCACCTTGCGGGCGACCTCGGTGGCGCGCCACGGCGGCCACTGCCCCTCGAAGGGGCGCAGCACGGCGCGTTCGATGATGCGCGCGCGACGGCCGCAGTGCGGGCACGCGTCGACCACGAGGCGCGGGCTGTCGACCTCGTCGAGCGTGGCGCCCTCCAACGGAACTACCTGCCACATAGGCCCGCGACCCTATCACAACCGCGCGCCCGCCGACTCGCGCAGATCGTCGAGCACGCGGAGGGGCACGGCGAGGCGGCGCTCGCGCAGGGCGCGCGCGAACGCGGCGGTCATCACGTCGTCGGGGCCCACCGCGCCGAGGGCGCGCGCGACGGTACGATGCGCGGCGAGCTCGGCGAGGCGCTGCCGCACCGTGCAGCGCACGCACGGGGGCGGAGCGATGGTGCCGAGCCACGTCGCGAGGGCGGGGGTGCGCGTGAGGCGCGGGGCGCCGTAGAGCAACCAGGGCGGGAGCCCGCTCCACGCGTGCGCGTAGAGGTGCTCGGCGAGGCCGCGCGCGTCGCGGCGCGCGATGAGGCTCCAGCCCTCATCGGTGACGACGACGGGCTTCATCTGGCTGTGAACGAGGGCCGCCGCGGCGTCGTTGTCGCCGTCCATGAGCGCCACCGTCGCCGAGAGGGTTGTGATGCCTTGCATCGCCGACGCGGCCCACGGGGCGCCGGTGGTTCGGCTCGCCTCACCGACGCGGGCCGCGGCGTCACCGAGCGCGCGACGCGCCGCCGCGCGGTCGCCCGCGAGCGCCTCGAAGGCCGCGAGGGAGCACATCACGTCGACGTGCGTGCGCCACACGTCGTCGCTCGCCCCGAAGCCCGGCGCGCGCGCCATGCCGTGCTCGATGCCCGGTGACCGGCGCGCCATCGCCGCGGCGGGGGCCGCGAGCAGGTCGGACCACGGCTCGCTGCACGGGTCGATGGGGCGCGCCCACGCGACCTCTCCCTCGTGCAAGAGGAGCGTGCCCACGCGCGTGGGCGTCACGGTGGCGAAGCGCCCCTCCCAGGCGCGCCGCTCGACGGGCTCGAGCGCGTCGAGGAGCAGCGCGCCGCACGCGCCCATCGCGGCCCCTCCCCGCGCGGCCTCCCGCAATCGGCGCATGGCCAGCGGGTCGCCGTGCGTGGCCTCGAAGCGATCGGCGAGGCAGTCGAAGGTGGCGGCCCGCGTCTGCGCGTCGCCCCACACCACGCGCCGGCCGCGCTCCCACACGGCGCGCTGCCTCGCCACGCGGGCCGCGAGCGCCTCGTTGCCCGCGAGCAGGTGCAGCCGGACGTCGAACGCGAAGTCGTCGATGTAGCTCGCGTAGAGGTCGACGTAGGGCGTTCGATCGGGCGCGAGGGCGTCGCTCCCCGCGGCGAAATCGCCCGCGGCATAGGCCACCATCGCGCGCTGCCAGGGCTTCACCTGCGCCGCGCACGGGCCGCGGGCGGCGATGTGTTGGGCCTCGCGCACGAGCCCCCGCTCCAGGGCCATGTCGACGGCGCCCTGGCAGTCGCCCGCGGTCACCAGCTCGCCGAGCGCCGACGAGAGGTCGGCCCGCGTGGGGCGCCGCTGGTGCCACAGCGCCTCGCCGAGCGTGTGGTGCGCCCGCCGTCGCTCGAAGGGCGACACCATCGCCACCGTGGCCGCGCGCGTGCTGCCGCGAAACGAGCTGTACGAGCGCGCGCCGTCCCACGCGACGCGCTGACGCCCGCCGCCCGCAAAGCCCGAGGCCACGAGGCCCGCCGCGAGCAGCAGCGACACCGCGGCGAAGGCCGCGAGCGCTGCGCCCCCCACGACGCGCAGCCCCCGGCGCGGTCGCCGCGCGCCGCGGCCGTGGAGCGTGACCGCCGCGCCGTCGGGCACCAGCACGTAGCGCACGCCGGCCTCGCGGTACGCGCCGTCGCCGCCCACCGCGTCGGGGCGCGCCTGGAGGCACCCGCAGGCGATCACGGGG
>CANMAT010000428.1 GCA_947494865.1 Deltaproteobacteria bacterium | reverse complement strand
TCACCGACGTCGCGTGGGAGGAGCGCTACGCGCTCGACCTCAGCGCCTTGCGCGAGCGCAACGACGTCGACCTCTTTCTCTGCACCCAGGCCGTGCACCACCTCTCACCGGGCCAGGCGGTGCGCATGATCTCGCAGGCGATTCACACCGCGCCGGGCGGCATCCTCGTGGTCGACATCTTTCGCGGCGCCGTGACCGCGCTCGGGTCGCTCGCGCTCATCTCGCTCGCCACGCCGTGGCCGGTGATCGTGTACGACGGGTTTCAGTCGGTGCGCAGGGCCTACACCCCGGCCGAGTTCACGCTGCTCGCGCGCCTCGCGGGCGCGGCGAGCGTCGAGGCGAAGGCCTACGGCCCCGCGTGGTGCACGCTGCACGCGCGGGGCGTAGCGCGGTGACGCCTAGCGCTTGAGCACCTTGTAGGCGTGCGTCCATTGATTGTGCAGAAAGCCTGACGCGCACCACACGCGGCAGAGGGGCTCGATGGCGCGCGCGCCCTCGACGCCGCCGATGTCTTCGTAGTCCCACCCGAACTGGTCGAGAATCGCGACGGCCTGCGCCTTCGCGTCGGCGTCGTCGCCCGCGATGAACATCGTAGGGCGGCCGCCTTCGAAGCGCGGGTTCACCATGCTCGCGCTGCCCACGCACGAGAACATCTTCACGAAGCGCGCGGCCGGCGCGAGCTTCTGAAGCCGCTCCATGAGCGAGTCGTTGGGGCCCGTGAAGAACGGCAGAATGCCCTTCACGGGCGGGCCGCTGATGGGGTTCGTCGCGTCGAGCACGACCTTGCCCGCGAGCGCGTCGGCGAGCGGCCGCACCACGTCGCTCGCGACGCCGCCCGACACCGCGAGCACCACCACGTCGGCGTCTGCCACCACCGCGGCGAAGGTGCCCTCGGCGATGCCGGCCTCGGCCGACCACTGCGCGAGCTTGGTGCCCTCGCGGCTGCCGATGCGCACGTCATGTCCGTGCTTCTTGAAGCCCGCCGCGAGCACCTTGCCCACGTCGCCCGTACCGATCACACCTACCTTCGCCATGACTGTCGTCTCCTCCGCCGCGACGGTACACGCACGCCCCGTCGCAAGGCCATACATCGATGCTCGCGCGAGCGCTTCGGGTCGCGGCGAGCGCGCTTTCGCAGCGCGGGGGTTGACGCCGGTGAAAGCGTATTTACTTTCGCTCCCACGCATCACCGACTGCGCTGTCGGGCCTAAAAAACAGGCATTTCGTGTGATGCACCCCCACGTGCGACCCGCGCCGTTGCGCGACTCGTTCGCACGCATGTGGTCCCTCGACAAGGAGCCTCCCCGATGACCCTGGCACGCCGCGGTGTGACCACGCCTGCGTCTCCCTTTCCCGTGCTCCCGCTCCGCAGCGGGACGCTCTTTCCCGGCACCACGCTCACGCTGCCCGTCGGCCGCGTGCGCTCCGTCGCCCTCCTCGACGCGCTCGCGCCGGGCGCGATCATCGGGGTGGCCCTTCAGAAAGACGCCAACGTCTCCGACCCCGCCGAGGGCGACCTCCACGACATCGGAACGTGGGCCCGCGTGATGCGCCTCGAGCGCACGCGCGACCGCGGTTTTCGCGTAACGCTCGAGGGCCTCGGGCGCCTCCACCTCACGCGCCTCACGCGCACCGAGCCGTACTGGCGCGCCGAGGGCACCGACGCCGCGGAGTCCAACGACCAGGGCCCCGAGGCGCAGCTCCTCGCGCAGACCCTCCGCGAGCACGCGACCTCCCTCGCCGCGCAGTCCGGCGGCGCGCTCAACAACGTGAGCGCCGACGGCAACGACCCGGGCGCCGTGGCCGACCAGATCGCCGCCGCCCTCGGGCTCTCACAAGAGAAGGAGCTTCGCGTTCTGCGCGAGCTCGACGTGACCGCGCGCCTGCGCCTCGTCGCCACCCTCCTCGCCGAGGCCAGGGAGCTCAACGAGCTCAAGACTCGCATCGAGAGCGACGTGCGCAAGGAGTTCGGAAAGAACCAGCGCGATGCGCTCCTGCGCGAGCAGATCCGCGCCCTCAAGCGCGAGCTCGGCGAGGAGCACAGCAGCGACGACGAACTCTCGGCCCTGCGCGCTCGCCTCGACGAGGCCGGCCTCTCGCCGGACGCCCGCACCGTGGCCGACCGCGAGCTCCGACGGCTCGAGGGCATGAACGCGCAGAACGCCGAGTCGCACGTGATTCGCACGTACCTCGAGTGGCTCGCCGACCTGCCGTGGACGAAGCGCGCCGACGCGAAAGACGACCTCGACGCCGTCGCCGCGCGCCTCGAGGCCGACCACTTCGGCCTCGACGACGTGAAGAAGCGCATCCTCGAGCACATGGCCGTGCTCAAGCTGTCGGGCAATCCCCGCGGCACGATCCTCTGCCTCGCGGGCCCTCCCGGCGTGGGCAAGACCTCCCTCGGCCAGTCGATCGCCGACGCGACGGGGAGGCCCTTTCTGCGCATCTCGCTGGGCGGCGTGCGCGACGAGGCCGAGGTGCGCGGGCACCGCCGCACGTACGTGGGCGCCCTCCCGGGGCGCATCATGCACGCGATGCGAAAGGCCAAGGTGAAGAACCCCGTGGTGCTCCTCGACGAGATCGACAAGCTCGCCCACGGCTGGCAGGGCAACCCCGAGGCGGCCCTCCTCGAGGTGCTCGACCCCGAGCAGAACCGCACCTTCACCGACCACTACGTGGAGGTTCCCTTCGACCTCTCCGAGGTGCTCTTCGTGTGCACCGCCAACGACCTCGGCGCCCTCTCGGGCCCCCTGCGCGACCGCCTCGAGATCATCGAGCTCCAGGGCTACACCGCCGACGAGAAGCTCCACATCGCGAAGCGCCACCTGATCCCGAAGCAGCTCAAGGAGCACGCCATCCCCGACACGTCCCTCGCCGTGAGCGACGGCGCGCTGCGCGCCATCATTCGCGACTACACCCGCGAGGCCGGCGTGCGGCAGCTGCAGCGCGAGATCACGCGCCTCTGCAGGGCGCTCGCCCTCGAGGTGGCGCGCACCACCGACGCGCTCCCCGTCGCGCGCACCCTCGAAGAGAAAGACCTCGTGAAGCTCCTCGGCAAGGCCCGCTTCTTCAGCGAGGTGGCCGAGCGCACGTCGGTGCCGGGCGTCGCCACGGGCCTCGCGTGGACGCCCGTCGGCGGCGACATTCTCTTCATCGAGACCTCGCGCATGCCCGGCAAGGGGGGCGTCGAGATCACCGGCCAGCTCGGCGACGTGATGAAGGAGTCGGCCCGCGCCGCGCTCACCTACGTGCGCAGCAACGCGGCCACGCTCCACGTCGACCCGGCCTTTCTGGCGAGCCACGACGTGCACATTCACGTGCCCGCGGGCGCGGTGCCCAAAGACGGTCCCTCGGCCGGCGTGACCATCTTCACCGCGCTCACGTCGCTGCTCACCGGGCGCCGCGTGCGCAACGACACCGCGATGACGGGCGAGGCCACCCTGAGCGGCCGCGTGATGCCCGTCGGCGGCATCAAGGCCAAGGTGCTCGCGGCGCACCGGGCGGGCATCACCCGCGTGGTGCTCCCGTCGCGCAACCGCGCCGACATCGACGAGGTGCCCGAGGCCGTGCGCGCGGCGATGGAGTTCATCTTCGCCGACGACATGAGCCAGGTGATCGCCGCCGCGCTCGAGGCCCCCGGCGCGCCCCTCAACGACGACGCCACCCCGACGCCGTCGAGCGAAGACGCGCACGGCGTCGAGCGCACCGCCGCGTAGCCCTTCTCCCGACGCCCGCTCACCCCCTGCCGCAGACCCGCTCGATCGCGCCGAGCAGCGACGCGCGATCGACGGGCTTCTCCACGAACGCGTGGTGCCCGCCGGGCGACTCCGCGGCGGGGGCGCGGTTGCCGCTCATCAGCACCAGGGGCAGCGTGGGGTAGAGCTCGCCGAGGCGCGCGGCGAGCTCGTCGCCGTCGAGCACGGGCATCGCGATGTCGCTCACCACGCACGCGAAGTCTCGCCCCTGCTCGAGCACGCTCAGCGCCTCGGCCCCGTTCGTGACCGCCACCACGTCGAAGCCCGACTGCTCGAGCAGGCGCACCGTCGCGCGGCGCACCAGCGGGTCGTCTTCGGCCAGCAGCAGACGCGCCGCGCGGGCCGGGACCGACGTGGCGTCGCCCGCCGCCCGCGGGTCCCGCGCGACGCCCCCGTCGGCCCGCGCGAGACAGATCTCGAAGGTGCTCCCCTGGCCTGGCTCGCTCTGCACGCGAATCGTGCCGCCGAAGCGGGTCACCATCTCGCTCACCGTCGCGAGCCCGAGGCCCGTGCCCGTGGCCTTCGTCGAGAAGAAGGGCGCGAAGATGCGCTCCCTCGTTGCGGCGTCCATGCCGACGCCCGAGTCGGTGACCAGGAGACGCACCGTGGCCTCGTCGACCCGCACCTGGAGCGAGAGGCGGCCGCCCTTGGGCATCGCGTCGCGCGCGTTCACCGCCAGGTTGAGCAGCACCTGCTCGACGCCCACCCGCGAGGCCAGCACCACGGCGCCCGGGTCGGTCTGCATCTCGACCATGATCTTCGCACCGATGAGCCGCGGCAGCATGGGGCCGAAGGCCTGCACCGTCTCCGCGAGGTCGACGCGCGTGAGCTCACCGGGCTGGTTTCGCCCGAACGAGAGCAGCTGCCGCGTCATGAGCACGGCCCGCGACGTGGCCGCGTCGAGGTCGTCGAGCAGCTCGGCACCGCTCGAGCGCCCGGGGCCCACCTCGGCGCGGAGCGACTCCGACACGCTCGAGATCAC
>CANMAT010000427.1 GCA_947494865.1 Deltaproteobacteria bacterium | reverse complement strand
CGCTCTCGTTCGTCACGTTCACCTCGGGCTTCGCGCTGTTCTCCGAGCGGCGCTTCGTCACCGCGAGCGGGCGGCCCTTCGGCGTGCGCGAGGTCGGGCTCGCCCTGGCCTACTCCGGCGTGCTCGGCGTGCTCCTGCAAGGTGGGATGGTGGGCCGCATGATCGCCCGCTACGGCGAGGCCCGCATGGTGCGCTTCGGCTTCGCGCTGCAGGCCGTCGGGTTCGCGATGCTCGCGGGGGCCCACAGCGTGCCCATGCTGCTCGCGGCCTCGACGGTGTCGTCGATCGGCAACGCGCCCCTGCGGCCCGGCCTCACGAGCCTCATCACCCGCCGCGTGGGGCCCCACGAGCAGGGCCTCGTGCTGGGGCTCTCGCAGTCGCTCAACTCCATCGCGCAAATCGCGGCGCCCCTCGTGGCCACCGCCGTGATCGGCCGCCACATGCTCGGCGTGTGGGCCCTCCTCGCGGGCGGCTTCGCCGCGGCGGCCCTCGCCGTCCCGACGCGCGACGACGAACGCGCCGCGTCAGAAACTGCCTCGGTCTAGGGCCGAAGTTCCGCAGACAATGCGCTTGAACGCGGGGGCGAATCGCATAACGTCGCGCGCCGTTATGAGCCCCGCCGCGTTCGACCTCGACTCCATCGACCACGAAGCCTTTCACGCCGAGGTGCGCGCGCTGCGCGCCGAGCTCGACGCCTCGCTCGACGCCGACGACGCCGCGCACCTCCAGAAGATCGAGCGCTGGGGGCGCATCGCCACGGGCGTCGGCCTCGCCACGGCGTGGATGGGCCCCAACCTCGTGAGCGCGGCGGGCCTCGCGCTCGGGCGCAGCACGCGCTGGGCGCTCATGCACCACTGCGGTCACCGCGGCTACGACAAGACGCCCGCCGCGCCCGAGCGGTACACCAGCAAGGTGTTCGCGCGCGGGTGGCGCCGCATGGTCGACTGGCCCGACTGGATGATCCCCGCCGCGTGGATCTACGAGCACAACGTTCTGCATCACCAGAACACGGGCGAGGTGCGCGACCCCGACCTCATCGAGCGCAACGCGGAGTACATCCGCGACTCGCGCCTCCCGATGTGGGCGCGCTACGCCGCGGTGGCGGGCCTCGCGATCACGTGGAAGCCCGTGTACTACGCGCCCAACACCATGCGCATGTGGATGTCGCGGCACGCGCCCAAAGACGGCGCCGAGCCGCCCGCGCCGTGGGGGCCCTTCCTCGCGCAGTGCGTGGCGCCCTACGTAGCGATGCAGTTCGTGGCGCTCCCCGCGGCGTACGGCCTGCTCGGGCCCCTCGCGGTGGCGAGCGCGTTCGTCAACTCGGTCGCGGCCGAGGCGCTCACCAACCTGCACACCTTCATCGTGGTGGGGCCCAACCACGCGGGCGACGACCTCTATCGCTTCGACGACCGCCCCGCTTCGAAGGGCGAGTTCTACCTGCGCCAGGTGGTCGGCTCGGTGAACTATCGCACCGGCGGCGACCTCAACGACTGGCTGCACATGTGGCTCAACTACCAGATCGAGCACCACCTGTTTCCCGACGTGCCCATGCGCGCGCTGCAGCGCGTGCAGCCCAGGGTGAAGGCCCTCTGCGAGCGCTTCGGCGTGCCGTACGTGCAGCAGTCGGTGTTCGCGCGCTTTGGCAAGATGGTGCGGGTCTTCACGGGCGAAGAGACGATGCGCCGGGTGGCGCCGCGGCCTCGTCGACGCGCGGTCGAGGCCCCGACGGTCGAGGCGCGGTCGGCGGCCGCGTAGCTACTCGAGCTCGTTGGTGATCATGAGCGCGCTGCTCTGGAGCTCGCCGCCCGCGAGGCGCGTGCCCACGCGTTCGAAGGTCGAGAACTGCGCGTCGCCGTCGAGGTTGCCCACCGCGCGCGCCGTGAAGGCGCCGTCGCCGCCGGGCGAGGCGTACTGGTAATAGTGCGGTGTGTTGAGCGCGAAGCCGATGGCGATCCACGCCGGGCTCGACTCCCACTGGGCCACGTTGGCGGCGTACTTCGCGCGCGTGGGCGTCGCCGCGGGGAGGGCCGTCGCGTTGGTGAACGAGGGCGTCTCGCCGCGATCCTGCGCCGCGAACTGACGCGACATCTGCCCCTGGTAGATCTTCGACACGTTGTGGGCGGCCTCGGTGGTCTTCGAGCGCGTGGTGTAGCGGGTGAAGCGCACCACGGCGACGGCCGCGAGCACGCCCATCACCGCCACCACGATCATGAGTTCGACCATGGTGAAGCCGTGCGACCCGAGTGCCCTGCGATTGGTCGTCATGGTGTACCTGCGCGCTGTGAGGCGTGTGATGTCTTCACAGAATGGCAGGCGCCGCGGCGCGCTTGAGGCCGCGCGGGGGCCTCGAGGTCGTGTAGCTTCGTCGCGGAGGTGATTTAAGCGATGAGTGAGCTCGTGGTGGGAAGCGTGGCGCCCGGTTTCGAACTCGAGCGCGACGGGGGCGAGCGGGTCTCGCTCGCCTCGCTGAAGGGCAAGACGGTGGTGATGTTCTTCTATCCGAAGGACAGCACGCCGGGCTGCACGCTCGAGGCGCGCGGCTTCTCGGCGGCGGCGGCGCAGTTCGCGAAGGCCGGGGTCGCGGTGCTGGGCGTGTCGCGCGACAGCGTGGCGAGCCACTGCCGCTTCCGCGACAAGTTCGATCTCACGGTGCCGCTCTTGAGCGACGCCGACCTCAGCGTGCACCGCGCGTACGGCGTGTGGGGCGAGAAGATGATGTACGGCCGCAAGGTCGAGGGCACCGTGCGGAGCACCTTCGTGGTGGGGCCCGACGGGCGGCTCACGCACGTGCTCCGCGGCGTGCGCGTCGACGGCCACGTGAACGCGCTGCTCGCGGCCCTCGCGCCCGGCTCGACGCCCCTCGCGCCCCTCGCCGAGCCTGCGGCGAAGGCCCCGGCGGCGAAGAAGCCCGCGGTGAAGAAGCCTGCGGTGAAGAAGCCCGCGGCGAAGAAGAAGTCGTCGTAGCGGCGCTTCGGCGATGCGACGTATGCTCGCGCGCGCTGCGATGCGACGACACCTGACCCCGCTGGGCGCTGCGCTCCTCACCCTCGCATGCGGCACGATCTTTCCGCGCTACCAGACGGCGATGCGCGCGCCGCCGCCGGGGATGCGCGAGGCGGGCGCGCTGCGTCCGCCGCCCGACACGCTGCGTCGGCTGGTGTTCGTCTCGGCGGAGCTCCCGCCGAGCCGGCCCGACGGGCGCACGTGGGACGACGACGGCGGCCCCGACCTGTACGCGGTGCTCTACCGCAACGACCAGGAGGTGTTTCGCACGCCCGTGGCGCCCAACACCCTGCGGCCCGAGTGGCCGAGCGCGGCGGTCACGGCGCGGCTCGAGCCCCACGCGCGCTTCCGCGTCGAGCTGCGCGACGACGACGGCCCCGTCGAGGAGCTCGTGGCCGAGACGCACTTCACGGGCGTGCCGTCGGGCGCGATCGAGGGGAGCAACATGCTCCTGCGCCTCGAGGGCGGGGCCGTCGTGACCATTCGCTCGCTCGCGCCGGAGCCCATGCTCGGCCTCGGCGTCGACTACGAGGTCCACGAGTCGTACCTGCGCGTGCTCGCCGTCGAGGCGGCCTCGCCGGGGGCCACCGCGGGTCTGCGCCCGGGCGACCACGTCGTGTCGATCGACCGCCAATCGGTCGCCGCGCTCGGCGAGGTGGGCGCCCGCCAGGCGATGGATCGGGCCGCCCTCCGCGACGTGTCGCTCACGATCGAGCGCGAGGGCCGACCCATGTTCGTGGTAGACGTGCGCCTCGACGCGGTATATCCGGCCCGGTAGCGGCATCTCAGGGTGGCAACGGCCCCCTCGAACACCCGATGCGAGTGTTGCGGGCGGAGGTGCGCTGCTTCGGAGTGATTCGATGAACAGTGTGGTCTTCCGTGGGTGGTCCATGGCCCTTGCGCTCGGCGCCGTGCTCTCCCCCAGCGCCGCGTGGTCGCAGGTTTCGCCGGGCACCGACGCCAACTTCGACGCGCAGGGGTACTGGCCCATGGCCGGTCCGGGGGAGCACCTCGCGACCCGCAGCGCCACCATCTCGCCGTCGGGCGCCGTGGGCTTCGGGCTCGTCGCGGGCTTCATGCGCCAGCCCCTCATGCTGCGCCCCGTCGGGGCCGCGCAGGCGCAGCCTGCCATCGACTACGCCCTCACCACCGACTTTCTCTGGAGCGTCGGGTTTCTCCGCCGCTTTCAGGTGAGCGCGGCCATCCCCGTGGTGGTGGCCCAGTCGGGCGACGGCTCGACGCCAGTGCTCGGCTCCCGCGGCGCGGCCCTCTCCGACACCGCCCTGCGCGACCTCCGCGTCGAGGCCTCGTGGGCCATCGTGCAGCGCGAGCGACTCGTCGACGCCCGCGGCCTCGGCCTGCGCCTCGACGTCGGCGTGGCGCTCCCCTTCGGCGACGAGAAGGGCTTCAACTCGCAAGGGGCCTTCACCTTCGCCCCCATGCTCGTGGCCGACTACCGGCTCCCCCTGGTGACATTCTCTGTCAACGCCGGCGCGCGCATCCGCGAGACGCGCCGCTTCGCCGACGCCGCCATCGGGAGCAACCTCGTGGCCGCGGCGGGCGTGGCCGTTCGCTTCTCGCGCACCTCGCGGCTCAACCTCTCGGCCGACTACCTCGGCACCTTCGGCCTCGCGGGCGGCGACGGCTACAAGAGCCCCGTCACGCAAGAGGTGTTCGTGGGCGCGCGCTACGCCACCGACGCGGCGCACGACGTCGAGCTCCTCGCGGGCGCGGCCGT
>CANMAT010000426.1 GCA_947494865.1 Deltaproteobacteria bacterium | reverse complement strand
CAAACTTGGTGTGCGCGCTCACGTCGGGGCCTTTGGTCACCACCAGCGTGCCGTCTTTCAAGAAGAGCTCGCGCGCGAAGCGGCGCACGTCGGCGCTCTCGGCCACCGACTCGGCCACGATGTCTCTCGCGCCCTGGAGGGCTTCTTTCACCGTGCCTACGCCCTTGTCGGCGTTGACGAACGCGGCGGCCTCGGCGTGCGGGGCGCCGTCGGCGGGCTGCGCGGCGATGCGCTGCGCGAGCGGGTCGAGGCCCTTCTCGCGAGCGATCATGGCGCGCGTGCGGCGCTTGGGCTTGTACGGGAGGTAGATGTCTTCGAGGTCGCTCTTGACCGCGCAGGCCTCGATCTTCGCGCGCAGCTCGGGCGTCAACTTCCCCTGCTTGTCGATCTCTTCGAGAATGGTCTTCTTGCGGTCTTCGAGCTCGCGGAGGTACCCGTGGCGCTCTTCGACGGCGCGAATCTGCACCTCGTCGAGGCCGCCGGTGGCCTCTTTGCGGTAGCGCGCGATGAAGGGCACCGTGGCCCCTTCGGCGAGCAGCGCCACCACCGAGCGCACGCCGTGTTGAGGGATCGAGAGTTCGTTCGCGATGACGTGAATCGGGTCGAGGGCCATAGAGGGGCGCGGACCATAAAGAAGCCCCGCCCCCCGCGCAACGGCGAGCGATCACCGCGCGCGACGTACCCTGTCAGTCGCGCAGCGAGACGCCCGTCGGCATGCGCGGCGCGGTGAAGCACGGCAGCATCGCGGCGGCGTTGTCGTTGGTGGGCCCCTCGACGTCGAAGGGAACACCCGCGGCGAGCACCGGGCGACGCACGACGGGGGCCTGCGCGGCGCGCACGAGGTCGTCGCCGCCGAGGCGCTCACACAGGGCCTCGGAGGCCGCGTCGAGGGCCGCGAGCGCGTCTTCGAGGCCCACGAGCTGCACGTCGAGCGAGAGCGGACGCTGCCCCGCGAGGCACACCTGCACGCGGCCGAAGGTGCCCTTCTTGCGGGCCGAGCGCGGCGCGCGCGAGGGAGCGCGAAACAGGGCGCGGCGCAGGCGCCTGGAGGCCGCCACCACGGCGGGCTCCTCGTCGCAGACGCCCGCCGCGAGGAGGGCCTCGACGCGCACCTGCGCGCGATCCCACGCGGCCTCGAGCTCGCCCAGCGTGAGCCGCGGCGCGAGGTCGGTGATGCGGCTCACGGGCCAGCGCACCTCGCAGCGCACGAGACGGCGCCCCTCGCTGCGCGCCTCGCGGTCGAGCGGAATCGCCACCCACGGCCCCTGCGAGACAACCCCCGCGGCGGGGGCTGCCAACTGCGACGACGAGACCTGCGTGGCGAGCAACATGGTGGTGCGTGGCTCCATCGTGCGGCGGTTCCGTCAACCGTCCGTCACGGGAGTGCCCGATTGCAGCACATGTGCCGCACCCGAAGATTCGTTTTGCCATCGCACCGTACCGCAGAGATACGTGTTTTGGAGTGTTGCTGCGCCGCTTGTCACGTTGTTGACCGCCGCAAAATTGACACCTCAAAACTTTGACACTTCTGCCGCGGGCTCGCGGGCCCCCTACAACCCGGGCACGCCGCGCCGTCGGGCCGCGTCGAGCACGGCCTCGGCCTCGGGCGCTCTCCCTGCGTCGACGTCCACCCGCGCCCGCAGGCGAACGGCGGCGACGTTCATGGGCTGCGCGGCAATGAGCGCGTCGAGGCGTGCGCGCGCGCCTTCGAACATGCGAAGCGCGAGCATGGCCTCACACTGCGCGACCTCCCGCTCGGTGCTCGCCGGCGGGTGCGCCATCACACGCGCTCCCTCCGCGGCGATGGCGTCGCGCAGCGCGCGGGGCCCCGGGTTCGCCGGGTCGCGCGCCACCGACGACTGCGCCGCGGCGACGGCGTCGCGCCAGCGGCCGCGGGCGGCGAGCACGAGCGAGAGGTTCTCCCACGCGACCCAGGCGTCGGGCGAGGCGCGCACCACGGCCACGAGCTGACGCTCGGCCTCGTTGTACGAGAGCGTGCGCGCGTACGCGATGGCCCGCGCCACGCGGTACGGATACAGCCGCTGACGGGCCGCGCGCTCGGCGTCGTTCCACCCGAGGGCGACGCGCACGCCGCCGGCGTCGAAGCGCACCGGCGCAGGGTCGCCGCGGTCGACGGCGTCGAGAAAGTCGCGCACGCGCCGCAGCGTGGGCTGATCATGGTCGGGCGTGGCGAGCATCACCGTCGACGCGAGGCGCATCACGAGCTGGTGCTCGCGCGTGCGGTCGTGGAGGGCGCGGGCCCCGCTCACCCCCTGCGCGTAGAGCCGCAGCGCGTCGTCGACGCGGCCCTGCTCCTGCCGAATGCGCGCGAGCTCGGTGAGCGCGTAGGCGTTGTTGCCATTGACCGCCACCTCGTGCTGCCAGAGGTCTTCTTCGGTGATGAAGTCTCCGACGTGGTGGCTCGACGAGACCATCATGGCGGCCACGAGAGCGCCCGCGAGCGCGAGCGACGCGTTGCGCTTTCCGTGTGCGTCGGCGAGGGTGACGGCGCGCGCGGACAGTGACGCTACGCCCAGCAAAGGCAGGTACAAGAAGCGCATCGAGGCCAGCACGTCGAGGCGCAGGTCGAGCGCGTTGAGCAGCAGGGCGAGGGGGCCGATGAACCACAGCGCATCGGCGAGCGCGGGCCTCCACCGCGGGGCGCGCCACGCGGCGACGGCGAGCGATGCGAGCGCGAGGGCGGCGGCGACACCGAGCGCGACGCTCCACGGGGCGTAGGCGGGGGCGCCCGCGGCGCTCCACATGCGAGGCCCGAGCTGCGCCGACGGGGGAGCGGGCCACACGGTTGCGCGCGCGTAGTGACCGAGCGTCGAGGCCGTGCGCGCGAGGGTGTCGGCGAGGGCCGTCGCTCCCTGCGCGAGGGTGCGCGGCGGCGCCATGAACACCCGCAGCGCGAGGGCCGCGGCGAGCACCATCGACGACACGCCCACCGCGCGGCGATGCGCGGGCGCGCGCTCGAGGAGCACCGCGTCGGCGAAGAGGAGCAGCGGCGCGACGACGGCGGTCTCTTTGCTGAAGAGGCCCAGCGCGAGGAGGGCGCCCGCGACGAGCCCGCGGTGCTTCTTCTCGCCGTCGAGGGTGCGCGCGGCGAGGAGCACCCAGAGCGCCATCCACAGGTCGGTGGAGCCCGAGACCCACGTGACCGACTCGGGCCGCGAGGGGTGCGCCGCGAACACGAGCGCGCCCACCGTGGCCGCCGCGTCGCGCGTGAGATCGTCGCCCGCGACGCGACGGCGCACGAAGCCCCACGCGAGGAGCGAGCACCCCAGGTGCAGCGCCCCGTTGACGAGGTGATACCCGAAGGGAGACTCGCCGAAGAGCTTGTATTGCAGGGCGTACGCGAGGGTAACGACGGGGCGCCAGTAGGCGTGGAGCATGGCGCCGTCGGCCTCGCCGCGCGCCGAGGTGTGCCAGAAATCTCCGCGGAGGAGCGTCGCGAGGTCGGCGTCGCGGAGGTACGCGTTGGAGACGATGAGGGTGCGGTCGTCCCACACGAAGCCGCCGACGAGGCCGGGGCCGAAGACCGCGAGCACCACGAGGGCGACGAGCGCGAGGAGCTTCGCGCGCCGGGAGATGCTCGCAGCGGGCGCGTCGCTCATCGCCCGCGCTTCTGCCACGGCGGGGTTTCGACGGTCAACGCCAGGCGCGCGTCAGCGCCAGGCGCGCGTCGCGCGAAGATCGGCGAGGCGGGCGTCGAGCGCCGCAGCGGAGGCAGTGGCGAGCCACGCGCGACGGGCGTCGTCGAGGGCGATGGCGAGCGCCTCGCAGAACGCTTCGATCGCAACGCGGAGCCCCTCTTCGCGGCCCTCTTCGATGGGCGTCGCCTCGTCACCCAGACAGCGCAACGCATCTCGCCGCAGCGTTGCCTCGGCGCCGAGGGGACGCACGTCGTCGTTCCCCCTCGCACGCTCGCCGCCGAGGCGCCCCGCGGCACACCCACCAGCCCCCACCGCGTCGCCCGTGGGCGCACCGATCCACGGCGCCGCGCGCTCTCTCGGTCGCTGAGTATGGAATTTCGGGATTGCTCAGCGCACGCTCGGCGCGGAGTCTGCGTCGATCACCGACGCGCTGCGCTCACTGGGGAGCCGGGGCGGGCGGAGCGGGCGGGTCGCCGTCGCTCACGCCGCTGGCGCGGTGAACCTCGGCGAGGTCGTCGAAGATCTCGGGCATGAGCCGGAGCTTGCCGTGGAGCTTGAGCGCGCTCTCGACGGCCAGCTTGAGCGCGCCGTACGCGACGAGCCACGCCTCGCGGCCCGCGGCGATGTCGGGCGTCATCTCGCGACGGGCCGAGCGCGAGGCGCGCACGCGGGTGTTGAGCTCGCTCACGGCGTCGAGCGCCTTGCGCAGGCGTCGCGTCCACAGGGCGTGCTCGGGTAGCGCGTCGTGGTTCTTGGCCACGGCCTTGAGGGCGGTGTCGAGCACCTCGGGCAGGCGCGCGGGGCGCAGCCTGGCGATCGCGGTGATCGTGCGGCCGCCCAGCACGGCGTCGGCGAGCACTTCGGCGTTGTCGCGCGACGAGGCGTAGGCCGACAGCTTGCGCACGACGTCGACGGCGTCGGCCACGGGGTCGGCGGCGCCCGGCGCGGGCTTGTAGGTGACCGACACGTGGTCGTCGGCGCGCTCGAGGAGCGCCCCGAGGGCCTTCGTGCGCACCGTGACGATGCCCGTGAGGTGCGTGAAGAGCGACGCGTACGCCGGGTCGATGTCCGTCGCGAGCGCCGT
>CANMAT010000425.1 GCA_947494865.1 Deltaproteobacteria bacterium | reverse complement strand
TCGAATACACCCGCGGCCAGCGGCGGCTCGTGCACGTGAGCGGTCAGGGCGACCAGGTCGAGCGCCCCGACGAGGGCGCCGCGCCCCTCCGCGCGGCGCGCGTCGACCCGTGGAACCGCGTCCCCCTCGACGCGTCGCGCATCGACGACGCGCGCCTCGCCGACGGTCAGCCCGCGCGCTCCGCGATGCCCGCGGTGGCGCGGGTCGCGTACTGGTTCGGGCTCCTCCTCCAGGCGGTGGGCCCGTGAGCGCGCCGCGCTTTCACGGCCGCAAGCTGGCCCTCACGGCGCTCTGCGGCGCGCAGCTCGCGCTCGCGTGGGCGGGCGCCGCCATCGTCACGCTCCCGCTGCTCGCGCCGCTGCGCCGGCACCCCGACGGCCTCTTCGCCCTCTACGCCGACGGCGGGCGCTCGCTCATGGAGCTCGCCGACACCTCGCGCCCCGCGCTCACCCTCGCGCTCACCACGCTCGGCCTCCTCGCGACCCTCTACGCATCGCTCTGGATGGCGCTCGGCGCGACGCTCCCGGTGCTCGCGGTGGTCGAGCCCGCGCCCTCGCTGCACCGCGCGGCGTCGTACTCGATCCGCCGGCTCCCGACGCTCGCGGGCCTCGCGGTGATCGCCCTCCTCGGCTACGCGCTCGCGGCCGCGACGGGGCTCTTCGCGTGGCGGCACTTCGCGCACCGCGCCGAGGCGATGGTCGACGTGCGCGCGGGCGACCTGCTGCAAGCGCGCGCGGCGATCCCGGCGCTGCTCCTCGCGGCGCTGGTCACCGTGTGGCACGACGTGGCGCGCGTGTGGGCCGCGGGCAGCGGCGAGGGCATCCGCGCGAGCGCCGCCGACGCCTTCGTGGTGATGCTCCGCGCGCCGTTGCAGACCCTCGGACGCGCCCTCGCCTACGCGCTCGCAGGCGCCCTCGGCGTGGCGGCGGCGTACCTCGCCTCGCGCCTCCTCGGCGGCCGCGACGGCGCCGCGCTCGTGGCCCTCACGCTCGTGCAGCAGGGCGCCCTCGCGTGGCGCTTCGCCTTCCGCGCGCGATGGATGATGCACCTGGGCGCCCTCTTCCGCGCGCGCGCCACCCCCCTCGACGAGACGCCCGCGGAGGCGCCTCCGGAGCCCGCGTGAAGCCCGGCCGCGCCCTCGCGCTCGCCCTGTCGCTCGCGCGCTGCGCCGCGCCCGACGCGGCCCCCGTGAGCCCCGAAGACCTCGCGTTCACCGCGCTCCCCGCGGGCGCGACGGTCGAGCTCGTGCCCACCACGGCGGCGGCCACGACGCGCTGCGCGGCGGAGCTCGGGGCCACCTACTGCTCGCCCGCCGCGGCGCTGGCGGCGGCGCGTGCGTGCCGCGCGCGGCTCACGGCCGACGAGCGCGCGGCCTGCGACGCCACGCGCGGCTGCGTGGTGCCCTATGCGCCCACCCGCGCGGGGCCGTGCGCGCCCGGCGCCACCTACGCCTCGCGGGCCGCGTGCATGGCGCCCGCGGCCGACAACTGCGCGTTCTACCGCGCGTGCCTCGACGCGGCGCACCCCTGCGGCGACGCGGGCTACGCGCTCGGGTTCGGCGAGCGGCTCTGCTACGTGTTCATCGAGCGACGCGACGAGTTCACCCCCGAGGGGCAACGCTGGCTGCGCGACGTTCGCACGTGCCTCCAGGCCTCCCTCGCCACGCTCGCGGCGGCGCCGTCGATGTCCTGCGACGCCCTCGCCGACGCGGCCTACGCGTCGCACACGCGCTGCTACACGGTGCCCGACAACTCGTTCTGCGCGCTGCCGCCCGCCGACGTGCTGCGCCTCGCCACGCTGCTGGGGCCGTACTTCCGCGACCCGCGCGTGGCGGCGCAGACGCGCGCCGTCGCCGAGATCTGCGCGGCGCGAAACCCGTAGGAAATTTTCGAGGGAGCTCAGCGCGTGTGGCCGAGAAAGGCCTTGGTGCGCTCGTGGGTGGGGCGCTCGATCACGTCGTGCGAGGGGCCGTCTTCGATGATCGCGCCGCCGTGGAGCACCAGCGTGCGGTGGCTCACCTCGCGGGCGAACTTCATCTCGTGCGTGACGACCAGCATGGTGAGGCCGTCGTTGGCGAGGGCGCGCATCACGTCGAGCACCTCGCCCACGCGCTCGGGGTCGAGGGCGCTCGTGGGCTCGTCGAGGAGGAGGGCCTCCGGGTCCATCGCGAGGGCGCGCGCGATGGCCACGCGCTGCTGCTCGCCGCCCGACATCTCGTGCGGGTACGCGTCGGCGCGGTGCGACAGCCCCACGCGCTCGAGGAGCTCGCGCGCGCGCTTCGTGGCGGCCTCCACCGAGAGGCCCTTCACGTGCACCGGGGCCTCGATGATGTTGCCCGTGGCGGTGCGGTGGGCGAAGAGGTTCCACGTCTGGAACACCATGCCCACGCGCTGCCGCAGGGCGAGGAGGGCGCGCTTGTTCTTCGCGTAGCCGCCCGGGTGGAGCACCTCGCCGCCCACGTGGATCTCGCCGCCCTGAAAGTCTTCGAGGCCGTTGATGCATCGGAGCAGGGTGCTCTTGCCGCCGCCCGACGGGCCGATGAGGGCCACCACCTTGCCCTTCTCGAAGCTCACCGACACGCCGGAGATCACCGCGCGGTCGCCGTACACCTTCTTGAGATTCTTCACCTCGATCATGAACGCGCCAGCCTTTCTTCGAGCCTGCGCGCGAAGATCGAGAGGGGGTAGCTCATCGCAAAATACAGGAAGGCGCAGAGGAGGCCGGGCACCACGTAGCTCCGCGTGTCGACGGCCACGATGGTCATGCGCTTGGTGAGCTCGACCACGGTGATCACCGACACGAGCGAGCTGTCCTTCAAGAGCGCGATAAAGTCATTGGTGACCGACGGGAGCGCCATGCGAAACGCCTGCGGGAGCACCACGCGCCGCAGCGCGAGGGGCGTGCTCATGCCGAGCGAGAGGGCGGCCTCCATCTGGCCCTTGGGCACGCCCTGGATGCCCGCGCGGTACACCTCGGCCTCGTAGGCCGCATAGTTCATCCCGAGGCCCAGAATGGCCGCCACGAAGGCGTCGAGGCGCACCACGCTCGCGAGGCCGTAATAGAGCACGTAAAGCTGCAGGAGCACCGGCGTGCCGCGGTAGAACTCCACGTAGGCGCCCGCGATGCGCGCGAGGGGGGCGGGGCCGTAGAGCCGCGCCACCGCGAGGCCGAGCCCCAGGGGGATCGCGAGCATCATCGCGAGAACGGACAGGAGCAGCGTGACGCCGGCGCCCTTCACGAAGAGCACCACCTGGCCGAAGCTCATCCGGTGCGGCGCGGTGCTCGACACGGCGGCCCCCGGCGGCCCGGCGCTGCCGGGCGCGGAGGGCCCCAGTCCGAGCATGCGCTGCTGCTCGGCGTCGCCCCAGGTGCGGAGGCCGAGCTGACGGTCGTTGTAGATGTTCTCGCGGCGGAGAATCTGCTCGAGCTCGCCGCGCTCGATGATGCGCGCGAGGGCGGCGTCGAGGGCGAGGGAGAGGTCGTTGTCGGCGGGGCGCGACGCGATGGAGTAGAAGCCGTCTTGCAGGTCGCCCACGACGCGCAGCTCGGGCTTGGGCACGCCGTAGATGTTCGCGATGATGTCGTCGAGGAGCACCGCGTCGTTGCGGCCCGCGACGCAGTCGGCGTAGGGCTCCTCGGTGCCCTCGTAGCCCACGATCTCGGCGTGGTCTTTGAGAATCTCTTCGGAGAACGAGTTGGTGAGCGTGCCGACGCGCAGCCCGCGCAGGGCGTTGATGTCGGCCCGCACGCGGGGGTTGTCGCGGCGCGCCATGAGCCGCGCGGCGAAGACGTAGTAGGGCCGCGAGAAGCGCACGCGGCCGACGCGGGGCCGGGTCACCTCGAGGCCGTTGAGAATGACGTCGAAGGTGCCGCGCTCGAGGGAGGGCACGAGCGCCGACCAGTCGTTCTGCACGAACTCCGCGCGCACGCCGAGCTCGCGGGCGAGCGCGTTGGCGAGGTCGACTTCGAAGCCCTTGTTGCGCCCGGCGTGGTCGGGATCTTCGTACACGTAGGGGGCG
The DNA here is from genome assembly GCA_947494865.1 of Deltaproteobacteria bacterium. Taxonomy (GTDB): domain Bacteria; phylum Myxococcota_A; class Polyangia; order Polyangiales; genus CAISKJ01. The sequence goes on along the minus strand of CANMAT010000425.1, from coordinate 734 downwards.
CCGCCCTGCACGTCGCCGCCCCAGCGGAGCACCCCCGCGGCGCGCACGCGGCGGAGGCTGCCGTCTTCGCGGCGGGCCGCGGAGGAGCCCCCGTCGCGCGAGGCCGACGCGGTAGAGCGCGTCGGAGAGCGCTCGCCCTGGCACGAGAGGAGCCCCGCGACGAGCGCCGCGAAGGCCATGAAGCGACAGAGGGCCGAGGCCGGGAGGGTGTAGGTCATGGCCGTCAGAACCACGTCGTGAGGCCGGCGGTGACCGTCGTCTGGTTGCTCTCGGTGGCCGCGTCGTAGGCGGCGCCGGTGGGGTTGCCCATCGCGTCCATTGGGGTCACACGGGGGACGTTGCCGCTGTAGAAGAGCGGGAAGTCAGCGCGGTCGTGGCGGGCCTCGAGGCGCAGCGACACGTGCGAGCCGGGGTGAAAATCGAGCGTGAGGGTGCCCGACCCGAGGAGCGTCGAGCGCGTGGGATCATCGAGGCTGTCGGCGTGAAAGAGGTTCTGCCCCGACGAGCCCGAGAAGGTGCGCACCACGTCGCCGCGCGCCGCCACCGAGAACCACGAGAGAATGTCCACCTTGGCGAAGAGGGCGGCGCCGAACCAGCCGTCGATCGTGTCGCCGCGCGTGGGCTCGAGGCCCGAGAACACGTGCCCGCGGAGGAAGAGCCGCTCCGTCGCGTGCCACTGCGCGTACACGTCGAAGGCATGGCGCGCGTAGGGCCCGCGCGGGTCGTCGGCGTTG
>CANMAT010000424.1 GCA_947494865.1 Deltaproteobacteria bacterium | reverse complement strand
CGCGGCGTCCGAAGAGGCCTCGCGGCTCGCGTGGAGCGCGTGGCGCATCGACCGCACATCGACGTGGCGCGCGCTGCACCGCGACCCGGGCACGGGGCGCCTCGATTTCGTGTACCTGATGGGCCTCGCGGCGGCTTACCTCGCGACGGTGCAGGCCGCCCGCCGCGACGGCCTCGAGCGGCTCTACATGGCCTGCGCGGCGAGCGCGCTCCTCTGCGCCGCGCTCGGCTTCGCGCACCTCTCCACGGGGCAAGACCTCGTCTACGGCTACTATCGCCCCGCGCAGGCCGCGCCGCCGGTGCTCTCGCCGCTGCTCAACGCCAACCACCTCGCGGCCCTCATGGGCGTCGGTGTGATCCTCTGGCTCGGGCTCGCGCTCGAGGCCGACAAGGCGCTCGCGAAGGTGATCCACGGCTCGGCGGCGGTGGCGTGCGGCGCCATCTGCGCGCTCACGCTCTCGCGCGGCGGCGTCGCGTGCGCGGTGGGCGGCGTGGCGGTGCTCTTCGCCCTCGACGCGCGCACCGTCGGCGAGGAGCGCAAGGTGCGTCGTCGGCCCGCCCTGCAGACGTGGCTCGGCTACGGCGCGGCGGCGGCGACCTTCCTCGGCGGCGCGTGGCTCGCTTCTTCGAGCCTCGCCCGCGAGTACGGCACCGGCGATCGCTCGAAGCTCGAGGTGTTTCGCCGCGCGCTCGGGCTCCTGCGTGGCCACGAGCTCTTCGGCTACGGCAGCGGCGCGCTGCCCGTGGTGAGTGTGACCGCGGGCAGGCTCGACGCCGACCGCACCTTCTTGCGCGTCGAGTCGCTGCCCCTCGACCTCGTGCTCGGCGTGGGCGTCATCGCGGGCGGCGCGGCGATGTACTTCGGGGTACGGGCGCTGCGTCGGTGGTTTCCGCCCGCCGACGCGCCGCCGACGGCGCTCGCCGCGTGGGCCGCGGTGCTCTCGCTCGTCGCGCACGACCTCGTCGACTTCTCGCTCTACGTGGGCGGCGTCGGCTACGTGGCCGCCGTGCTCGCGGGCGTGCTCTCGGCCTGGTACGCGCGGGGCTGGCGCAAGCCGCTGCCGCGCGCCGAGTCGCTCGTCCGCTGGCCGGGCTTCGCCGTGGCGCTCGCGGTCGTCGCGCTGGGCGCCACGGCGTGGCACTCGAACCTCGAGGCCGACCGCGACGCCGTCGAGCGCTCGCTGCGCACGACGCCGTCGTACTTTCTGACCGACGACGCGCGGGCCGCCGTGGCGCGGCACCCGAGCGACCCGTACCTGCAGCTCGTGCTGGGCTCCTACGCGGTCTCCGAGGGGCACCCCACGGCGCTGCGCTTCGTGGCCCGCGCGATGGAGCTCGCGCCCACGTGGGCGCAGCCGCACCTGCTCCTCGCGCGCATCCTCGCGGCGGGCAACCGCCGGAGCCAGACGCTGCTCGAGGTGAGCGAGGTGCTCACGCGCACCGCCAACTCGCCGGGCCCCTGCGCGCGCGTGGCGCTGCGCCTGCGCCCGCCGCCGACGCGTGAGGAGCTCCAGCGCGTGGCGCCGCGCAACTGGGGCGGCGTGGCGTTTCTCAACGGCATGGCGCTCGGGGCGCCCGACGCCGCGTACGCCGCGATGGCCGACGGCCTGCTCCTCGAGCGCGCGGATGACTTCGTCGCCGCCCTCGAGCGCAGGGCCTACGCCGCGCGCATCGCGGGCGACCTCGACGGCGCCGAGCGGTACTGCGCACGCATCGAGCGCGCCCAGCCCGCGGAGCCCGCGGGCACGGTGTGCCTCGTCGAGGTGCAGCTCTCGCGGGGCGACGCCGCGGAGGCGATGCGCTCGCTCGACCGGGCGCTCGGGCGCGTGCGCGACAAGTACCCGCTGCACCGCTCGCGGGCGCGGCTCTTCGCGCGCCGAAACGACCTCGCGGCGATGCGCCGCGAGACGGCCGCGATGCTCGAGACGGGCGGGTCAGACCTGCAGCGGCTCGTGCTCGCGCACGCGCTGAGGGGCGAGCTCGAGGCCAACGCGGGCGCCAACCGGGCGGCCTACACAGCCTACGAGATGGCCCACTCGCTCGCGGTGCCCGAGACGCCCTACGCGATGCAGATGGCCGTGCTGGCGTCGCGCATGGGCGACCGTCCGGCGCTCGAGGCCCAGTGCGGCGCGCTCCTCGAGCGCGAGCCCGTCGAGCCCGCGGCGCGGGAGCTCTGCGACCCCGCGGGGGCCCGTCGGGCGCGCGGAGACGCGGGCGCTGCGGCGGAACCCGCCGCGGTCCAGGGCTCGCCGTGAATCGCGCGGAGTGAGCGGGCAACGGACACACCCGGGTGCCGCCGCTCGGGGCGCTGTCGAGGCGCTGCCAATCTGATAGAAGGCACTACCTTCATGCACCGTTACGCCCTGGAGAGCTGAATCGTGAATGCGAACGCGCGCGCTTCCCTCGATTCGCAAGAGGCTCCGAGCCTCCTGCTCGAGCAGCTCAAGACCCTGTGGAAGCACCGATGGATCGTGCTGAGCGGCATCGCGCTCGCGCTCTGCCTCGACGCCTTGTGGGTGCTGCGCCAGCCGAAGATCTACGCGGCCACGGCGATGGTACAGTTCGAGCCCAACCCCCCGCGGCCCCTCGGTCGCCAGGTCGAAGACGTCGACTCGAGCGGCACCTCCAGCTACTGGAACATCCGCGAGTACTACGAGACGCAGTACCGCGTGATCCGCAGCCGCGGCGTGGCCGAGGGCGTCGTGCGTCGCCTGGGCCTGCAGCACGACCCCGACTTCATCGGCGTGGCGCCCGAGAAGCGCCGCGGGTGGCGCTCGGTCACGGTCACCGACGCCGCCAACGTGCTCGTGTCGCGCACGCGCGTCGACCCGGTGAAGGAGAGTCGCCTCGTCAACATCACCGTCGAAGACCGAAGCCCGCGGCGCGCGCAGCTCCTCGCGAACGCGATGGCCGACGTGTACATCCAGCGCAACCTCGACCACCGCCTCGGGAGCACCCGCGACGCGGTGCGCTGGCTCAGCACCCAGCTCGACGAGCTGCGCGAGAACCTCTCGCGCTCCGAAGACCGGCTGCAGCAGTACCGGCTGCAGCACAACATCGTGTCTGACACCTTCTCCGACCAGCGCAACATCGTGGGCAACCGCATCGCGCGGCTCTCCGAGGCGCTCACCGACGCGCAGACGCGGCGCTTCAACCTCGCGGGCCGCGTGACCGAGGCGCAGCGCGCGGCGTCGGCCGTGCTCGACGCGCTCCCGCCGCCCGGCACCGACGGCACCGGCGCCGCGCTCGACGCCCCCGTGGCGGCGCGGCGCGACTGGCACGCGCGCATCGAGGCCGCGCTCTCGCAGCTTACGGCGCCTGAGTTCCTCGCGTCGACGGTGCTCTCGACGCTGCGCACGCAGATGGAGGCGACGAGCCGCGAGGAGGCCGCGCTCGAGCCGCGCTACCTCCCGTCGGCGGTCGAGCTGCGCACGGCGCGGGCGCGCACCAACACCGTGGTGGGGATGATTCGCGCGGAGGTGCGCAACATCAAGGGCTCCGCCGAGGCCGAGCTCCGCGGCGTGACGCGCGCCGAGGGCAACCTGCGCAGCGAGCTCATGGACGCGCAGCGCCAGGCCGTGCTGCTCAACGAGCAGGAGATGGTCTACACGCGCCTCGCGCGCGAGCGGGAGAACCACTCGAAGATCTACGGCATCGTGCTCGAGCGCGCGACGGAGGGCAACCTCATGCAAGAGCTCCGGGTCAACAACATGCGCGTGCTCGACTACGCGCTGGTGCCCTCGAGCCCCGTGAAGCCCCGCGTGGGCCTCACGCTCGCCCTCGGCGGCCTGGGCGGCTTCGTGCTGGGCATCCTCGCGGCGCTGGTTGCCATCCAACTCGATCGCACGGTGCGCTCGCAGCAGGATATCGAAGAGACCCTGCGCGCCACCTTCCTCGGGTATATGCCGCTCATCAACAGCCGCGGCCTGCGCGCCCACAAGCGCTACCAGTACGGCGACACGCACGCCAACGAGGCCCCCGTCGAGAACCTCGACCTCGTGGTGCACTCGCACCCGATGTCGCTCGTCGCCGAGCTCGCGCGCAGCATTCGCACGAACCTCGTGTTCATGTCGCCCGACACGCCCTTCCAGATGCTCATGGTGTCGAGCGCGTCGCCGCGCGAAGGCAAGACCTTCACCGCCACGAGCCTCGCCATCACGCTCGCCCAGAGCGGCAAGCGCGTGCTCCTGGTCGACGGCGACCTGCGCCGCCCGCGCGTGCACAAGGTCTTCGGCGTGCGCCCGCCGGTGGGCCTCTCGAGCGTTCTCATCGGCGAGGCCACCCTCGAGGAGGCCACCCTCGAGACGCAGGTGCCCAACCTCGAGCTCCTCGTGTGCGGCCCCGTCCCGCCCAACCCCGTCGAGCTCATTCACAGCCAGCGCATGACCGACCTCCTCGCGCAGCTCCGGCAGACCTACGACCGCGTGATCTTCGACTCGCCGCCCATCACCGCCGTCACCGACGCGCTCGCGCTCGGCCCGCAGCTCGACGGCGTGGTGCTGGTGGTTCGCTCTCGCTACACGCGCCGCGATCAGGGCGCCGCGGTGGTGCGGCAGCTCCGCGACCTCGGCAGCCGCGTGGTGGGCGTGGTGCTCAACGCCATCGACCTGCGTGACGGCTCGCCCGCGTACTACTACGGCAAGTACGACTACTCGTCGCACACCGACGAGGCCCCCGCCGCCGCGGCCGATGGCCAGGCCCGCGCGAACTGACCGCTCCGCCCTCTCGCTCTCCCTCCTTCCCGCTCGAGACGCGGT
>CANMAT010000423.1 GCA_947494865.1 Deltaproteobacteria bacterium | reverse complement strand
CCGGCGCTCGCGCTCGACGACGGCGCCGGCGCGCGGGCGAGGGTGCCCGCCTTCGCGCACGCGCCGGGGCCGTTGTGCCTCCCCGCGCTCACGCCGCTCGCGCGCGGCGCCGACCTCATGCGCCTCGATCACGCCGAGGAGATCACCGCCCTCGCGACCGCGAGCGAACTCGACGTCGCCGTCATTGTCGGCGCAGCGGTGATACGGGTAGGGATGCTGTCGAAGGTGCGCGCCGCGCGACGGAGCGCGCGCGACGCGGGGTGAGCGGTACGCTCAGACGGCGGGGGTGGCGGCGGGCGCGGCGGCGGGGATGATGGTGACCTTCTGACGGTCACGGCCCTTGCGCTCGTACTTCACGGTGCCGTCGACGAGGGCGAACAGCGTGTAGTCTTTGCCGGTGCCCACGTAACGACCCGCGTGAAAGAGGCTGCCGACCTGGCGCACGAGGATGTTGCCGGCGCGAACTTCTTCGCCGCCGAAGACCTTCACGCCACGAAACTGCGCGCTGCTGTCGCGGCCGTTACGGGACGATCCCTGACCCTTTTTGTGTGCCATGGCGCTTCAGCCCTCGATGCCCGTGATCTGGAGTTCGGTGTAGTACTGGCGGTGGCCGTGCTTGCGGCGGTAGTTCTTGCGGCGCTTCATCTTGAAAACGATGATCTTCTTGCCGCGGTCTTGCGCGGTGATCTGCGCCGTGACCTTGACGCCCTCGAGCACGGGCTTACCAACGCGGACAGCGCCTTCGCCGCCCACCATGAGAATGTTCTCGAACGTGAGGGTGGCGCCCCGCTCGCCCGGGAGCTTCTCGACACGAAGTCGATCGCCCGGCGCTACGCGGTACTGCTTACCACCCGTCTGGATGACGGCGTACATAATGAGATTCCTCCAGGTTGTCCCGGCCTTCGGGGGATTTCCCGACGGAGCCGACGGAAGGGGCGCAGACCCTACGGAAGGTCGCGCCCTTCGTCAAGAGCCTGTCGCGTGCCAACGACCGATGACCCTCACGCGGCCACCGGGGCCACGAGCCGCGCCTGGAGCAATCGGTACAGGATCTTGCACGTGTCGAAGGAGCTCATGCACACGGCGTCGATCACGTCGCGCACCGAGCGGGCGCCGTCGACCGCGTCGAGCACGCGGCGCTCGTTGAGGTGCAGCTCGTGCTGCGTGAGGCCCGCCACGAGCGCCTCGTCGCGCGCGAGCACGGCGCGGTCGGAGGGCAGGTACTCGCCGATCATGCGCCACTCGTCGAGGCGCCGGTAGCCTTCGAGAATGAAGGTTTCGCTCGGGAGCCCCAGGCGCGCGTACTGGGCCTCGGGCAGCGTCGAGCCCGCTTCGAAGCGAAAGCGCCCGCCCGACCAGCGCACCACCTCGTAGAGAAACTCGCTGGTCTGCCGCTCGAGGGCGCGCTCGAGGTCGGCCTCGCGGATGAAGCCCCCCGTGACCAGCGCCTGCCCGATGAGCACGCGCTGCCCCGAGAGCGACTCGATCACCGCGTCGATGTGGGCGCGCGACACGACGCCCATCTCGACGAGGTAACGCCCGAGGCGAAACTCGTCGATCATGTCGCGGCCCACGGCGAGGTCGATGCGGCCGTTGCGCAGCGCGAAGGTGACCGACGCGCTGCCGTCGACGCCGCGGTCGACCACGAGCAGACCCGTGTGCGACTGAAACGCGAGGAGCTGAAACACCTCGCCGAGCGCCACCGAGTCGAGGAGGCCGTCGAGCACCACGTTGCCGCGCATGCCGCCCTCGAGGGGCCGCAGCTCGCGGTAGAGCGCCGCTACGCGGCCCGACGAGAGGTAGAAGCGCAGGATCTGGAGCACCGCGTCTTCGGTGACGTCCATGTGGGTGTCGGCGACGTCTTGAAACGCGGGCACGAGGTCGCGCGCGAGGAGCTCGGTGAAGCGCGCGTGGGCGGCCTCGACCGCGGCCCGCGGCGGCGCCTGCGTGGGGTGCGCGCCCGACGCGGGCGCCGGGCGCACGGACGAGGCGATCGACGGTGACGAAGGGCGAATCTGCACGGCCGACTCCGCGTCGCGGCGCACGCGAGGCTCGGACCGCGGCGGCGCGAAGGAGGGCCCCGAGAGGCGCCCGTCGGCGGGGCGATCGGTGACCGGCGACTCGTCGAGCATGAGGCCCGCGAAGGGGTCGTCTTCGTCGGCGTCGGGGGGTGCGAGCGCCTCGAGCGAGCGCGCCACCGCGTCGAGGAGGCCTTGCGGCGTAAAGGGCTTTTGCAGCACCGCGGCGGCGCCCGTCTGGCTCGCGAAGCGCTCGCCGATCTGCTCGGCCTTCGCCGACACGAGCACGATGGGGAGGCGCTGCAGCCCTGGGATCGCGCGCATCGCCTGGGCAACCTGGTAGCCGTTGAGGCGCGGCATCACGAAGTCGATGAGCATCAGATCGAAGCGGCCGCGCTGCACGCGCTCGAGCCCGTCGGCGCCGTCGACCGCTGTCTCGACGTCGTACCCCGCCGACCCCAGGACGGAGCACATGATCCGACGCAAGGTCGCGCTGTCGTCGACGACAAGAACGCGTCGTTGCATGGTAGCCACTGGCCTTATCGCGACGCAGACGGGCGGGTCAAGCGATGCGCCCGGCGCCCGCGCGAATCCGCGCGCCGAAGGCCGTCGCCACCCAAGCGCGCGGCGGGTTAGTGTGGTCCGACGGGAGCGATACGGCGGCGCGGGGGGATCTTCGCGCGCTGCGTCGCCCTCGATGAGAAGGGACGTGTGCCCGTGAACCTTCGAAGCTCCAGCGCTCGCATCACCCTCGCCGCCGCCCTGCTCGCCGTCGCGGGCTGCAAGCGGTCGCCCCCGGTCTCTCAACGCATCAACAGCGGGAGCAGCCAGATCACGGGCCTCGCGGAGGAGATTTCGCCCGCGCTCGCCCGCGCTCCCGCAGCGCCTCGGCCTCCCGTCGTGCCCGAGGCCCCGACAGCGGCACCGGGCTACCTCCAGAACGCCACCGGAGGCGGCTCGCTGGGCTCCCTCGGCCGCGCAGGCGTCGCGGCCGCGCGTCGACCCGCCACGCGCGGCGCACACGGTCGCACCGAGGGCGACGTCGCGAACCTCGTGCTGCCGAGTGGTTTTCAGCCCCCCGCGGCCGTCGGGAGCGTGAACGCCGCCGCACCTGCGCCCGAGGTGCAGCGCGGCGGGTCGGGGTACGGCCTCGGGGCGCCGACGGGGAGCTCCCTCACGCTCCCCGCCATCGACCCCAACGGGCGCTTCGCCACCACGTACCGCCCCGGCCGCGGTCACCTCGCGGGCTTCGAAGCCTCGCTCGCGCGCGGAGAACTCCCCGCCGACGCGCGCGAGCTCGTGGGCGACGTGGGCAGCCGCTACGCCCCCGAGATGGCCGCACCCACGACGCAGGCCCTCGCGTGGCGCGTCGACCTCGAGCGCGCGGCGCTCCCTCCGTCGGGCGGTCACACGCACCTTCGCATCGCACTCCGGTCGAGCGCGACGCCCGCCACGGCGCGGCCCCCCATGTCGCTCCACGTGGTGCTCGACGTGAGCAACTCGATGGCCGGCGACTCGATCGTCAGCGCGCGCCGCGCCGCGCAGGAGCTCGTCGAGCGCCTCCAGCCGAACGATCACTTCTCGCTCGTAGCCTTCGGCGCCAACGCCGCCGTACGCGTGCCCGAAGGCCTCGTGGGGCCGCGCAAACAAGAGATTCTCGACACCATCGCCAACCTCCAGCTCGAGGGCGGAACGAACATCTCCGCGGGCCTCGACCTGGGCTACGCCGAGGCCGCGCGGGGCCCGCAGGCGCCCGAGTGGGTGAAGCTCGTGATGCTCCTCTCCGACGGCCGCCCCAACGCGGGCGACACCGACGCCGAGGCCATCGGCGCACGCGCGGCGCGGGCGTTTCAAACGGGCGTGCAGACGAGCTCCTTCGGCGTGGGCGACGACTACGACGGCAACCTCATGAGCGGCGTCGCCTCGCAGGGGGCCGGCGGGTACTACTACGTGCGCGACCCGCAGGGCATCTCGCAGGCGCTCGCGACCGAGCTCGAGAGCCGCCTGCAGCCCGTCGCGCAGGCCGTCGAGGTGCGCGTGCGGCTGCGCCCCGATGTGCGCCTCACGCAAACCTACGGCGCGCATCGCCTCGACGTGGCCGAGGCCGCCCAGGTGCGCGCGCAAGAGCTCGCCGTCGACGACCAGACCGCCCGCCGCGACCGCATCGCGCGTGACCGCGACCGCGACAACGAGGGCGGCATGCGCTTCTTCATCCCGGGCTTCGCGCGCGACGACCAGCACGTGATCCTCCTCGGCCTCGACGTGCCCGCGGGCGTCGGCCAGCGCCCCTTCGCCACCGTAGAGCTCCGCTACAAAGACCGCCTCTCGCGCCGCAACGTCACCGACGAGTCGGCCGTGCGCGCGCGCTACGCCGACTCCGCCGCGGCGAGCGCGGCCACCGCCGATGCCTCGGTGCTGCGCTCGGTGCACGGCTTCGACGCCGGCGAGACGATGGTGCGCGCGGCCCGCCTCGTGGGCGACGGCGCCGCCGCGCAGGCCTCGGCGCTCTTGTCCGAGCGCGCCTCGCTCCTGCGCGCCGCGAGCGACGTTCTGCACGAGCCCCGCCTCGCGGCCGACGCCGCGCGCGTCGATCGGCTCCGCAACCTCGTCGGCGGCAGCGGCGCGCTCAGCCAGCCGCTCGCCCTCGCGCTGCTGCTCAACACCTCGGGCCAGGGGATGCTCCATTGAGACCCTACGCTCCCCTCGCGCTCGCCGCGGCCCTCGCGCTCCCCTCCACGCTCGT
>CANMAT010000422.1 GCA_947494865.1 Deltaproteobacteria bacterium | reverse complement strand
CGCCCAGCGGCGCAGCTCGGCGCGCAGCCGCGCGGCCTCTTCGAGCGCGTTCAAGCTCCGAGTGGAAGCTCCCTCTTCGCGCGAGGCGCGGGTGTTGGCGCGCAGGGTGATGTACTCGCCCTCGGCGGTGACCTCGACGCGCGCGTTGCCGTGCTCGGGCCGCGCCGCGAGCCGCGCCGCGATGGGGAGCACCATCTCGCGCTCGATGGTGCGCTTGAGGGGACGCGCGCCGTAGCGCGGGTCGAAGCCGTGGTCGGCCAGCACGTCGAGCGCGCGCCCGTCGACGTGAAGCTCCACGTTGTGCCGGCGCAGCCCCTCGCGGGCGGCCACCTTGTCGATCTCGCGGCCCACGATGGCGCGCAGCACCGCGGCGTCGAGCGGTGAGAAGACAATAAAGTCGTCGATGCGGTTGAAGAGCTCGGGGCGAAAGAAGCGCTCGGCCTCGGCCTTGTAGTGCTGGCGCATCGCCTCGCGCTCGCGGGCGCCAGAGCCCTGCGCGAAGCCCACGCGGGTGCGCAGGGTGTCGGCGCCCAGGTTCGACGTCATGATCACGACGGCGTTGCGAAAGTCGGTGAACTTGCCCGCGCCGTCGGTGAGCCTGCCCTCTCCCAGAACGCCCAGCAGGGCGTCGAACACGACGGGGTGGGCCTTCTCGATCTCGTCGAGGAGCACCACGCAGAAGGGCTGCCTGCGCACCGCCGCGGTGAGGTGACCGGGCGCTCCCTCGTCGCCGATGAGCCGCGCGAGCGCGTCGCCCCCGGCGTACTCGCCCATGTCGAGGCGCACCATGCGGTCGCGCGAGCCGAAGACAAACTCCGCGAGGGCCTTCGAGAGCTCGGTCTTTCCGACCCCCGTGGGGCCCGCGAAGAAGAGCACGCCTACGGGCCTGCGCTGGTCGGCGAGGCCGGCCTTGATCACCGCGATGATCTCGGTCACGCGCTCGGCCGCAGCGTCTTGTCCCTTCACGCGTGCGCGCAAAAAGTCGTTTACGGTGTCGGGGTCGAGGGGCATGTCGTCGCGCAACAGAACGAGCGGAATGCCCGACTCGCCGCTGAAGCGCCCCACCGCGTCGTGGCCCGTGACGGTGAGCGAGCGCGAGTGCGCGCACGCGTCGACGACCCTGCGCAAGAAGGCCACCGTGTTGCCCACGAGCGCGCCGTAGGGGCGAAAGCGACGGGTGAGCCGCAGGGCGGCCTCGATGGCGTCGGGCTCCACCGAGACGGCCTTGCGGTCGCCCATCTCCCTGGCCACGCGGTCGAGGATGCGACGGCCCGCCTCGGGCGTGGCCTCGGCCACGCGCACGACGGACCAGTGCTGCGCGAAGCCCGCCGAGCGGCGTTCGAAGCGCGCCCACTCCTCGGTGGTGGCCTCGCCCACGATGGCCACCTCGCGCGAGGCGAGCGCGGGCCCCAACAGCTGCGACACGTTGTGGTCGCTGTGGGCGCTCTTGCCCGCGTCGAGGAGCTCGATCACGTGGCCCATGTACAGAATGGCCTCGGCGAGGCGCGCCTCTTCGACGCAGTCGAAGGTCTGCTGCTGCCAGTCGCCGAAGAAGCCTTCGCCCGCGATGAGCCGCGACGCGTCGACGTGAAAGAAGGGCCTCCGCTCGTCTTTTTTGTCCTTCGTGCGCTCGTAGAGGCGCGCGGCCACCTCGTGCACGATGGCCGTCTTGCCCGCGCCGGCCTCGCCCACGAGCACCAGGGGTTCGGGGTTCTTGGCGGTGAGCCTCGCCACGAGCGACTCGACGAGGGCGTCGACCTCCCACGCGCGCGAGAGCTCACCCTTCTCGGCCAGCTTGTGGAGCGCGACGCCCATGCGGTCGAGGGTGGGCGTGGCGGGGCGCTTCTTCTTCTTGCCCGCCTCTTCTTCTTCGTCGTCGTCGCGGCGCGTGTCGTCGAAGTCGTCTTTGCGCTTCTTGCGCTTCTCGGGCGGAGGCGCGAGGTCGTCGGGCGGCGGCGGCGGGCGCTCGTCGAGCTGCAGCTCACGGCGCCGGAGCGACGCGAGCGCCGTGGGCTCGGCGAGCACCTCGAGGGTGCGAAGTGAGTCGTCGCCGTCGGCGCGCATCGCGAGGCGCTCGTGCTCGCTCAGCGTCATGAGGTGCTGAAGAAAATACGGCGTAGCGCGCGCCACGAGGTCGTCGCCGGCGGGGAGCCACACGCGCAGGTCGAGGCGCGGCGCGCGCACCTCGACGAAGGGCTTCTGCGCGGGCGACACCACGAGGTTCAGCCGCATGGGCGCCTGCGCGTGCCCCGCGGCGTGCCACACCGTGATGCCGTCGACGAAGGCGGTCTTGAGCTCGCCGCTGGGGGTGCGCGCGTAGGCCGCCACGTTGCGCGGGTGGGCGCGCGTGATGCGGTCGTCGATGGCGAGGCTCACATCCTCTTCGGCCACGTCGAGCGAGGGCGCGTGGTAGGCGAGCGCGGGGAGGTTGAGCGGCGTGAGGGTGACGCGACCGCTCGGGTGCTGCGTGACGAGGCACTGGATGCGAAATTCCATGGCCGTGCGAGGGCCGCGACCGTACCACGGCCGAGCTGCGCCTCTCGCGCTCTTTGACCCCGCGCGCAATCTCGCCGTTGCCTACGCCGCGGCGCTGCGACTACCCTCGCGCGCTACCTATGTACACCAGGGCGAGAGACATCTATGCGGCCGCCCTCGACGACATTCGCGCGTCGGGGCTCTTCAAGAACGAGCGGGTGATCGTGACGCCGCAGGGCGCCCACATCGGCGTGGCGCGCGACGGCGGCGCCCCCCGCGAGGTGCTCAACTTCTGCGCCAACAACTACCTCGGGCTGAGCGCGCACCCCGCGGTGATCGCAGCGGCGCACCGCACGCTCGACACGCACGGCCACGGCCTCTCGTCGGTGCGCTTCATCTGCGGCACACAAGACATTCACAAAGATCTCGAGGCGAAGATCGCGGCCTTCGTAGGGCAAGAAGACGCCATTCTGTACGGCTCGGCCTTCGACGCCAACGGCGGCCTCTTCGAAACGCTGCTCGGCGAAGACGACGCGGTGATCTCCGACGCGCTCAACCACGCCTCGATCATCGACGGCATTCGGCTGTGTAAAGCCGAGCGCCACCGCTACCCCAACGGCGACCTCGACGCGCTCGAGAAGGCCCTCGTGGCCACGCAGGGCAAGCGACTGCGCCTCGTGGCCACCGACGGCGTCTTCTCGATGGACGGCTACCTCGCCAAGCTCGACAAGGTGTGCGACCTCGCGGAGAAATACGACGCGATGGTGATGGTCGACGACTCGCACGCGACGGGCTTCGTCGGCGCGACGGGGCGCGGCACCGCCGAGCACTGCGGCGTGATGGACCGCGTCGACATCGTGACGGGCACCTTCGGCAAGGCCCTCGGCGGCGCGTCGGGCGGCTTCACGGCGTCGCGCCGCGAGGTCGTGTCGCTGCTGCGCCAGCGCTCGCGGCCGTACCTGTTTTCGAACACCGTGGCGCCCTCCATCGTGGGCGCGGCCATCGCGGCGCTCGACCTGCTCACGGCCTCCACCGCGCTGCGCGACAAGGTGATGGCCAACGCGCTGCGCTTCCGCGAGGGGATGCAGAAGGCGGGCTTCACCATCAAGCCGGGCATTCACCCCATCGTGCCCGTGATGCTCGGCGACGCCGTGCTCGCGCAGCGCATGGCCGCGGCGCTGCTCGAAGAGGGCATCTACGTGATCGGGTTCTACTTTCCGGTGGTGCCCAAAGGGGAGGCGCGCATCCGCGTGCAGCTCTCGGCGGTGCACGAGACGGCCGACGTCGACCACGCCATCGCGGCCTTCACGCGCGTGGGCCGCGCGCTCGGCGTCGTGGCGTAGCGGCGGCGCGTGGCGCCCGCGCTGCGTTGTTGTGCGCGCGGGCGCTGTGGCATCCTCGGGCCATGCACTCGCCGCGCTCCTCGTCGCCCGCGCTCCTCGCCCCCGGCTCCGCGGCCTCGTCGGTGCCTGCCTACGCGCCGGGCCGCTCCTCGCGCCTCCCTGCGGTCGATGAGCGTCTGGTGGCGCCCGAGTCGCGCGCCGAGATCGTCGACGGCGTGGTGTACGAGACGATGGGGGCCAATCCCCCGCACGCCAGGCAGCACAGCGCCCTCGCGCACGTGCTGGCGGGGTGCCTCGCGCCCGGTTACGAGGCCGCCGTCGACATGCTCACGCGCGCCGACCGCAAGACCGACGTGGCGCCCGATGTGAGCGTGTTTCCCGCCGGTGACGACCCGAAGACGGGCGGGCGCAGGCTCGAAGAGATCGCCTTCGAGGTCGTTGACAGCGAGACGGTGGCGCACGCAACGAAGAAGGTTCGCAAGCTCGCGAAGCGCGGCGTTCGCAGGCTGTTCTACATTCGCGTCGACGATCGCACCGTCTTCGAGTGGGAGCCCGCCTCCGACGCGTGGAGTCCCCTCGGCGTCGATGGCGTCATCACCGATCGGTGCTTCAAGGTGCCCATCCCCGTGCGGGCCCTCGCCGATCGCCTGCTCGCTGACGACACCGTCGCGCGCGCGCTGCTCGCCTCTGGCAACCGCGTCATCGGCGCTGCCGTCGAGGGGGGCGAGGCTCGCGGCGAGGCTCGCGGCGAGGCTCGCGGCGAGGCTCGTGGCGAGGCTCGTGGCGAGGCTCGTGGCGAGGCTCGTGGCGAGCTTCGTGGCGAGCTTCGCGGCCGCCGCGAGGCGCTGCGCGTGCTGCTCTCCGCGCGGGGGGTTACGCTGTCGGTCGACGACCAGGCGCGCATCGCGGCGTGCGACGACGCGGCGAGGCTCGACGCGTGGATCG
>CANMAT010000421.1 GCA_947494865.1 Deltaproteobacteria bacterium | reverse complement strand
GAGAGCACCTTCGCACCTTCGGGCGACACGCCTTCGATCACCCGCGCGAAGATCGTCACGGCGCCCTCGCGCCACGCGTCGGCCTCGTCGCGGATCATCGCGCGCAGCGCGGCGCGATCGGCGGCGGCTACGCGAAACGGACCGCCCCTGCACGCCCGGCACACCACGCCGCCCGCCGCGGGGTCTACGGTGACGAGCGCGCCGTCGGGCGCGGGCGCGCCGCAGCGGGCGCAGCGGTCGAGCACGGGCGCGTGGCCGCCGTGGTCGAGCGCTTCGAACGCGAAGCGAACGAGCCGCGCGGGCGTCGCCCGGGGGTCGGCGTCGGTCGCCACCCGCGCGTGGAGCTCGCCGAGGAGGAGGAACACCGTCGCGTCGCCGGGCGTGGGGCCCGTCGCGTGGCGCGCGAAGGCCGTCGCGGCGAGGGCCACGGTCTGCCGGGTCAGGTCGGCGTGGAGGGCGGGCCACGCGCGCTCGATGCGCGCCTCGTCGAGGCGCAGGCCCTTCGCCGAAGGGGTCATCGCGAAGGCGTGGAGCGCCATCGGGGTGAGGCCCCCGGCGAAGCGCTGCTTCGAGCGCTGCCCCGAGGGGGCGAGCACCTCGACGCGGTCGCCGTCTTCGAGGAGGAGTTCGGCGCGGAGGTCGTGCTCGCGGTACGGCCGACGGTCGAGCACGAAGCCGCGCGCCGAGCGTTCAGACACGGGGGATGTCAGGCGCGGAGCGTGATCGGGCTCGGGGCTGCGGAGAGCTGCTCGGGGCGGTCTTGCGTGCGCGGGCGGAGGAGGAACGACATCGCAAGGGTGGCGAGGATCGCGAAGACCACAAGCGCGATGGCGAGGCCGAAGCGCCGCCCGCGGTCTTGCGGCGGGATCGAGAGGCGCACGGGCACGGGCTGCACGTCGCGCGCGCGGATCTCCATGCCGTAGCGAGCGAGGACGTCTTCGGTGCGAACGCCGACGGCGCGGGCGTACGCGCGGAGAAAGCCCTTCACGAAGGTGTCGCCCGGGAGGTCGTCGAAGCGACCCGTCTCGAGGAACTCGAGCGTGCGAACGGGGATGCGCGTGGTGTCCGCGATTTCCTCGAGAGCGATGCCGCGCTGCTCCCTCTCACGCCGAAGCCAGGTGCCCATCGTCTCCATCAGAACCTCTGCACGCAACACCCGACGAGAGACGCGCGCGCGCTAGTCTCCGCGTGGCCACGAGCCCCTCGGAGAGCGAGGGGCGCCGCGCAGCGACGTCGGAGGGGGTTGTACAAAAGGGCACCCGTCACGGCGACACCGACCTCCCAAGCTCCGCGCACTCTCGGCCCTCGGGCGAGTTCGAGTCGAGCTCGACGCATCGCCGGAGGTCGTCGCGGGCCTGATCGGCCTGATGCAGTTGGACGCGCACCCTCGCCCGTTCAAGCCAGGCGCCCTGAATCCGGTCGCACCCCTGCTGCGACGAGTCCAGGGCATGGTCGAGCGCCTCGAGGGCGTGACCATAGTCATTCAAGTGATAATAAGCTTCGCCAAGACGAGACCAGCCGACACAGAAGCGAGGCTGTACGGTGACCGAGCGGCGGAGCGCCTGCGCGGCGTCTTCGTAGCGCCCCTTGCGGAGATAGGCCCAGCCGAGGTTGCCCCACGCGAGGTGCTGCGTCGTGTAGGTGATCTCTTCGGTCACCGTGCGAAACAGGGTGAGGGCCTCGTCGGGGCGATTGGTGTTCATCAGAACCACGCCGAGGGTGTTGCGCGCCTCGGCGAGGGGCGCCCGCAGACGCTCGTCTTCTTGCGTGGCGCGCTCGTAGAGGGCCACCGCGCGGCGCAGGAGCTGCTCGGCGCGGTCGTAGGTGCCCTGCACGAGGAGCTGCGTGCCGAGATAACGGTGGGCGTCGGCGTTCTCGGGGTTGAGTCGGATGGACCGCTCCCAAGCCACGACGGCCGAGGCGACGTTGCATCGCCCCTGCGTGTCGCACTCTTGAAGGTAGCCGAGACCGTGTTCCACATCCGCCGCCGACTGGGTGCGCGCCTCTTCGCTGATGCCGCTGCAGGACCATCCCGCAACCGTGAAGAGCGCTGCGACCGCGATCGCCGCACCTCGGGGAGCCCACGTGCCAAACCGGTCATGAAAAAGTCGGTAGGTCACTGTGCTTCCGAGTTGCCGTCTCGTCGGACATAACTGACTGCCCACGCGCGGGTCAACCCGAAATTTGACAGAGAACGCGGCGGCGAGGGGGCCGACGACTCACGAATCACGCTGTGATTCAAGCATTTTCACGCGAACCACTGAGCGCATGATCCCATGACAGGCCGGTCGTGCCCCCCTCAACGATTGCGGCCTGGGCGCAACCTTATGCTGAGAGAGGAGCCGACAGAATCGCGCGAGCCGCGCCCCGATGCCGGAGGCGCAAGGCTCAGGCGCGAACCTGCTCCTTCATGCCGAGGAGGGTGAAGAGCCGGCGGAGGGCGTCGAGGTCGTCGATGGCGACCTTCTCTTCGACGATGCGAATGTACTGCCCCTCGCGAAGCTGGATCACCGTGCGCTTGACGGTCTCCACGTCGAGCCCTGCGCGCGCCGAGAGCTCCAGCGGGGTGACCGACACCTGGGCGCTCCCGGTGGTGCGCCCGGCCTCGCCCGCGAGGCGCAGGAGGGCGTTGACCACCTTCGACTGGTGGTCGCGAAGTAACATGTTCTCGATGTGGTCTTCGGCGTCGCGGAGCCTTCGCACGAGCTGCTGCACGAGCCGCGTGGCCACCGCGGCGCTGCCCGAGAGCAGCACGTTGAACGTGTCAGGGTCGAGGGCGAGCACCACCACGTCGGAGAGGGCCACGGCGCTCGACGTGCGGGGCATGCCGGGGAGGAGCGCGCCCTCGCCGAAGAGGTCGCCCTGCCGGAGGATCTGCAGCGACCGCTCGACGGTGCGCACCCGCTTCACGATGCGAACGCGCCCCTCTTGCAGCATGAAGACCTCGCGCGCGGCGTCGCCCTCGCGAAAGATCACATCGCCGTTGTTGTACCGGCGACCGAAATGCTCCAACAGTCGGTCGCGCTCCGCAGCGGAGATTTCGGTCATAACAGAGCGCCTTTCTACACGAGCCGACGCTCCCCCGATAGCCCCGTCGGCACCCGCGAGAAAGGTTGTTGACAAGGAATGCGCGTTGAGTAAACTCCCCCTCCCCATTGCCGATGTAGCTCAGTTGGTTAGAGCAGGGGAATCATAATCCCAAGGTCGTCAGTTCAACTCTGACCGTCGGCACCACAGAAAGCCCTTCGCGAGAAGGGCTTTCGTCATTTCTGGCTCGCGGGCGAGGGTCTCAACCCATCATCGGCCCTCGTGAAGCGGCGACGTCGGCTCGGTTCTTCGCAGGGCCGGGTGCGGACTTCGGGCTTTTGGTACGCTGTCGCGCATGAATGCTCCCTTCGGCGGCACCGTTGGCCCCCATGAGGGCGCCTCGCGAGAGGCGCTCGCGCGCCCCCTCGCAGATGCGCTCGTCGCCGCGCAACGGCAGCCGTGGGCGCTCCCCGAGGGCGACACCGGGCCCGACGTGGCGCGCGTGGTCCCGTTCACCGTGGGCGTCGAGGGGGTCACCTACGGCGCCGACCTCGCGCGGTGCACGCCGTGGCCCGCCCTCGTCGCCGCGAGCCGCTCCGAGGCGCTCGCCGCGCTCGCTGCCGTGGGTCGCGCCCTGTCGATCTTGCACGCGCGCGGCGTGGTGCACGGCGACGTCAGGCCCGAGGTCGTGTGGCGCGGCCCCGACGCGCGCGCGATGTTGCTCACGCCGTCGCACGGCTCACCCGCGGGCGCGACGCTCCGCGCGCGGCTACACCCGGGCGCGGCCCCGCCCTCGACGGTGGGCTATGCGGCCCCGGAGGTCACCACGGGCGTCGAGGCCACGGCCGCGTCGGACGCGTACGGGCTGGCGGCGATCACCTACGCCGCGCTCACGAGCTACGCGCCGCTCGGCCAGCTCGTCGCCAGCAACGGGCAGGGCGAGCTCGCCGACCTCTCG
Organism: Deltaproteobacteria bacterium; assembly: GCA_947494865.1. Taxonomy (GTDB): domain Bacteria; phylum Myxococcota_A; class Polyangia; order Polyangiales; genus CAISKJ01. The sequence goes on along the minus strand of CANMAT010000421.1, from coordinate 790 downwards.
CGCTGCGTCGCCGCCGCGCTCGGAGCTGCGCCCGCGACGCGGCCGTCGGTGGACGTCATCGCGCAGCACATCGACCGCGCCGCGCGCGCCGACGCCACGCAGGACGCCCTCCGCGGCGACCCGTACCGCAACGCGCCGGGGCCCTTTCCGCAGCACGCGCCGTCGGGTGCCGAGCGCTCGCCGGTGCTCATGGTCACGCTGCTACTCGGGGGGCTCTTCACCTTCCTCGGCGCGGTGATGCTCGTCACGATCGGGTGGTCCGTCGTGGGCGCCGCGGGGCGCGTCGCGCTGCTCTCGACGATGGCCGCGGCCTCGTGGGCGCTCGGCGCGTTGGCCGCGCGCTACAAGGTCGAGAGCGGCGCACTCGTGGCCCGGGGCGTGGCGGCGCTCTTCGCGACGGTGGCGCTCGCCTACGCCTTCTCGCAAGCGAGCGAGGCGGGGCGGCTCCTCATGCTCGTCGGGCTCTCGGCGGGTTCGCTGGTAGGCGGATCGCTGGCAGAGCGGCGCGGCGCTCCGCTGGGGGGCGCGGTGCTCCTCGGGCTCGGCAGTCAGCTCGTGTGGGCCGTCGGCGCGCAGGTCATCGCGATGTCGCACGGCCTCGACGGCGCGGGGCCCATCGCGGCGCTCGCCGCCGTGGTCACGACGGTTACGTTCGCACTCGCGTGGCTGCGGCGCGCTGGATCCTTCGGCGCGCTCGCAGCGGCCGACTTCGCGGCCTTCGCCTTCGCGCTCGGCGCGTGGTTGAGCCACGGGAGCCCGCTCGGCCCGTCGATCTACGCGCTCGCCGTCG
>CANMAT010000420.1 GCA_947494865.1 Deltaproteobacteria bacterium | reverse complement strand
GCCGCGTCGCGGAGCTGCGGGCTCTGAAAAACGTCCTCTTGATCGCCCGAGAAGCGCCCCTCGGGCACGGGCACCACGAGCTCGCGCTCCTCGAGGGCCGCGAGCCACTCGGGGCAGCGCCCGCTGGCGTCTTCGTTGAGCAGCGAGCTCACGCCGCCGCGCCAGAAGCGCTCGCCGAACACCGCCGCGGCGCGGAGCACCCGGCGCGCCCCCGCGTCGAGCGCGCCGAGGCGCGCGTGCACCATCGCGAGCACCGTGCCCGGGAGGGCCACGCCGCGCCCCGCGGCCACCGACTGAATAAGCTCTTCGAGGAAGAACGCGTTGCCGCCCGAGCGCTCGACGATGCGCGCGAGCACGGCGGCGTCGGCGCGGTCGCCGAGGCAGTGCCGCGCGAGGGTCTCGACCGCCCGACGGGTGAGCGGCCCGAGGCGAACCTCTTGAACCCCGCGCTCGACCCACAGGTGCGGGAACACGTCGTGGGTCTCGGTGCGCCCGAGGGCGAGCACCATGAACGCCGCCTCGCGCGACGAGCGCAGCGCCGCGTCGACGTGCCGCAGCGAGGGGACGTCTCCCCATTGGAGGTCTTCGATGACGAGGAGCAACGGCGCGACGCGGCACTCGGCGGCCACGAGGTCTTCCCACGCGCGGCGCATCTGCGCGGCCATGAGGGCGCCGTCGAGGCGCGCGAGGCGCAGGCTGGCGCTCGACCCGTCGGCGAAGGTGGTGCCGCACAGCTCGCCGAGAAACTCGGTGACGCGCTGCTGGTCGACGGGCGACACGTTGCGCGCCACCCGCGCCCGGAGCTTCTGCCGTCGCACCGCCACCGCGTCGTGGGCCCCGACGCCCGCGAGCCTCCGCACGAGCGGCGCCAGGAGCACGAAGGGCGCGCCCGCGTGCTGCGGGTCGCCGCGCGTAGACCACACCTGGAGCCCCGCGCGGCGCTCCACCGCGAGGCGCTCGAACTCGTGGCGCACGCGCGATTTGCCCGTGCCCGCGGCGCCCGTCACGAGCACCACGCGCGCGACGGGCTCGTCGACGCACTCGTCGAGGGTGGCCGTGAGCGTGGCGAGCTCGCGCCGTCGCCCCACGCAGGGCGTCGCGCGCCCGAGGAGCGGCCTCGCCGTGGCCACCACCTCGCGCTCGCCCAGCAGCTCGTAGCCCGCGCGCGCCTTGGCGATTTCGAAGCGCGCGTCGAGGAGCCCCGCGGCCACCTCGGCGAGGCGAATGGGCGCCGGGCCCGCGAAGCTGTCGCGCGCGCCCTCGCCCACCGCGTCGTGGAGGAGGCCCGACGCGAGGTCGATCACCTCGCCGATGGCGCCGTGGCCCGACTCCTCGCCCCAGCCGGTGGCCACCGCGATGGTGGCGTCGGCCGCGAGGTCGCGCAGCGCGAGGGCGCAGCGGGCGGCCCGCGCGGCCTGGTCCGTGGCGGCCCCCGAGGCGCGCAGCACGATCATCGCCATGGAGCCCCAGAGCACTTCGAACTCCGCGCCGAACGACTCCGCCGCCGCGCGCAGCGTGCCGAACGTCACGCCCTGCGAGCTCGCGTCGCGGGCCACGAGCACCAGCGACAGGAGCCGTCGCTCGGCGTCGCCGAGCTGCTGCGGCGCGAGCGTGGGCGGGCTCGTGGGAGACTCGCCGTCGTAGCCCGCGAGCGAGGGGATCCCCGGCGCGGTCTCGGCCGCGAAGGGGTCGTCCATCATGGGCTCGGTGCGCTTCGCATCGAACTCGACGCTCCGCTGCGCCGAGGCCGCGGCGACGGCGAGGGGCGACTGCGACGCGCGCGCCGGGCGGGCGAAGGGCGCGAGCGCGCGCACCACCGCGTCGGCGTCGGGCAGGCGGTCGACGGGGTCGCGCGCCACCATGCGCGCCACGAGCTCGTCGAGGCTCGCGTGCACCGCGGGGAGCGCGTCGCGCACACGGGGGCAGTCTTCGAGCAGCGTGCGCCCGAGGAGCGCCTCGACGCTGTCGCCCTCGATGGCCGGGCGCCCCGTGAGGGCCTCGTAGAGCACGCACCCGAGGGCGAACACGTCGGCGCGCGCGTCGATCTCCGCGGCGCCGCGCACCTGCTCGGGCGCCATGAAGCCCGGCGTGCCCAGAATGGTGCCGATGCGCGTCGAGCTTCGGCGCGTGAGCGTGGGCACCCGCGCGATGCCCAGGTCGAGCACCTTGATGCGGTTCACGTCGCCGCCGGGCAGAAAGAGGTTGGCGGGCTTGATGTCGCGGTGCACCACGCCGAGGCGGTGCAGCTCGGCCAGCGCGGAGGCCACGTGCGAGGCCATCGTGAGCGCGTCGTCGAAGGGCATCGCGCCGCGGTCGAGGCGGTCGGCGAGGGTCTCACCCTCGAGCCACTCCATCGCGAGCCAGAGGGCGCCCTGCGAGGTCACCCCGTGGGCGATGTAGCGCACGATGCCCGGGTGGTGCTGCTCGGCCAGGAGCCGCGCCTCGCGCGAGAAGCGCACCAGGTCAGACCCGTCGAGGCCCCCCATGAGCTTGAGCGCCACGGGCTCGTTGGTCGTGCGATCGTGCGCGCGGCAGAGCGTGCTGTAGCTCCCAGCGTTGGCCACCTCGTCGAGCACGAAGCGCCCCGCGATCTCGTCTCCCGGCACCATCGGCGCACGGTATCACGGCGCGCAGCGCAACCAGAACGTCTGCTAACGTCGCCGCCCCCAATGCGCACCCGCTCGCTCCTCGCGCCCATCGCCCTCGTCGCCGCGTGCTCGGCGCGCCGCCCCGCACCGGCGACGCCCGCCCGCACCGGCGCCCTCACGCGGCTGCGCTTCAACCAGCTCGCGATGCGGCTCGACCTGCCGCTCTTCTGGGCGAGCGACCGCAACAACAACGGCGCGCCCGACCCCGACGAGGTGCGCGCGCTGCGCTTCTATTCCACCTACGAGGCCTGGGCGCGCGACGGGCGCTTCACCCCCGCCTTCGACGCCGCACGCGCGCGCATCGGCGCCGAGGCCGACGCGCCCGCCGCGCCCGACGAGCGGCAGCGCCTCGTGCGCGCCGAGCTCGACCACGCCGCGCCCACCCTCGTCGAGACCGACCTCGAGGCCCTCCCGCCGGTGCACCGCGATTTCGCGCGCCGCATGCTCTCCGTCGCCGAGCGCGTCGACGCCCTCTACGCGCTTCAGTCGGGGATGCGCGCGCTGAGCCCCCGCGCCGCCGACGTCGACGCCGCGAGCAGGGCGCTCTTTCGCCGCAACTGGGGCCCGCGCTGCATGGGCGCGCAGACCGAGCGGGCGACCGCGTGCTCGGCCCTCCCCGGCGCGCCGCGCGCCCCCGTGGGCGTGTACCCCGAAGGCCTCCAGGGCGCGGCCAACTTCTGCCGCACCCTCGAGGCGCGGCCCGACGCGAGCGCGCTGCTCAGCCCCTTCACCGTCGTGCGCGACGACGGCGGAGCGCTCCGCGCCGTGCCCTACACCGAGGCCTGGGCCGAGCCCATGGGGGCCATCGCGCGCGAGCTCGCGGCCGCCGCCGACGCGATGACCGACCCCGACGAGGCCGCCCTCGTGGCCTACCTCCGCGCCGCCGCGCGGTCGTTCGAAACCAACGACTGGGTCGCCGCCGACGAGGCCTGGTCGCGCATGAGCGCCCGCAACTCGCGGTGGTATCTCCGCGTCGCGCCCGACGAGACGTACTGGGAGCCCTGCAGCCAGAAGGCGGGCTTTCACCTCACGCTCGCGCGCATCAACCGCGCGTCGCTCCAGTGGCAGGCGCGCCTCACGCCCCTGCAAGCCGACATGGAGCGCGCCCTCGCCGCGCTCTCCAACGGGTCGTACACGGCCCGCGCGGTGTCTTTTCACATGCCCGACTTCATCGACATCGCCATCAACGCGGGCGACGACCGCGACGCCTTCGGCGCCACCGTGGGGCAGAGCCTCCCCAACTGGGGCCCCGTGGTGGCCGAGGGGCGCGGGCGCACCGTCGCCATGAGCAACCTCTACACCGACGCCGACAGCCTCGCGCGCCAGCGCGCCAAAGCCGCCTCGGTGCTCTCGGCGAGCGCCCTCGGCGAGCTCTCCGACGACGCCTCGGTGTCGCTCCTGTCGACCATCTTGCACGAGGCGACGCACAACCTCGGCCCCTCCCACGAGTACCGCTTCGAAGGCCGCACCGCCGACGAGGCCTTCGGCGGCTCCATGGCCTCGATGCTCGAGGAGCTCAAGGCCCAGAGCGGCGCGCTCTACTTCGTCGGGTGGCTCCGCGCGCGCAACGTCCTCGACGACGCCGCCGCGCGGCGCGTGTACGTCGACTCCATCGCGTGGGCCTTCGGGCACATCGCCGCGGGCATGTACACCCCCGGCGGGCAGCGCAAGGCGTACAGCCAGCTCGCCGCCGTGCAGGTGGGCTTCCTCATGGACGAAGGGGCGCTCACCTGGAGCCCCGACGCCCTCGCCGCCGACGGCGCCCATCACGGGTCTTTCTCGATTGATTTCAACAGGTTGCCCGAGGCATGCCAGCACCTCATGGAGCGCGTCGTGCGCCTCAAGGCCGCCAACGACCGCGCCGCCGCCGAGGCCATGGCCGCGCGCTACGTCGACGGCGACCGCGTGCCCCGAGGGGCCATCACCGAGCGCTACCTCGCGTGGCCCCAGGCGGCCTTCGTGTACGCCCTCTGAGGCCGCCGTAGACGCGCGGGCGCGGGGCTTCGTATCGTCGCCGCCGATGCCCGCCACCGACCTCGCGACGCGCCTGCTCCACGCCTCGCTCGCGCGCTTCGCCGCGTGGTCCGCCGCGCTCGACCCGTCGCTCGCGGCGCTCCTCGGAGGGGTG
>CANMAT010000419.1 GCA_947494865.1 Deltaproteobacteria bacterium | reverse complement strand
GACGCGAGCACGGCCACCGCGATCGCGACCGCCCAGCGCCACCCCGCGCTGTTCGCGCGATGCATGCGACGCAGCGCCCACGCGATGGGACGCTCGGAGACGTACCCGAGCACGAGGCCCACGCCGAGCTCGAGCGCGAGCGGTCGCACCACGAGCGCCGAGAGCGCCAGCGCGCCCAGGAGCATCCACGTGAGAGGCGATCGGAGCGACGCCAGCGCGCCGTCGGGGTGAGACGTCATGGGTGACTCTATGGTCGCGCCGCGGGGCCTTCGCCAGCCCTTACGGCGCCGCTTCGAGCGTCGCGAACACGCGCTGCCACGCACGCGGTCGCAGCAGAAACGCGCTGTGCCTGAAGCCCTCGAGCTCGACGCCCTCGGCGCCCTCCACGCTCACCTGCTAGCGCACGTCGGGGTCGATCGCGCGCCACTGGTCGGCCACGGCGCGGCCTGCCAGCTGCGCCGCGCTCGCGGTCGCGCGGCCCGCTACGGCGAGCGCGCCGAGCCATCGCGATGGCGGGTCGTCACTCACGAGCGCCCTTGCGAACGTCGACGCGAAGAATGTACACGGGCTCGTTGGGGCGATCTTCGTCGTTGCGCGCCACGTGGGTGATGCGCGCCACGAGGGCCGTCGGGGTGCAGCGCCCGAAGATCGAGTAGGTGCCGTCGAGGTGCGCCCGCGCCGCCTCGGTGATGAAGAACTGGCCGCCGTTCGTGTTGGGCCCGTGGTTGGCCATGCAGAGGAGGCCCGGCGCGTCGTGGCCCTGCACGTTCTCGTCGGCGATCTCGTAGCCCGTGCCCCCGGAGCCCGAGCGCAGCACGTCGCCGCCCTGGATCATGAAGTCGGGGATCACGCGGTGAAAGATCGAGCCGTTGTAGAAGGGCCTTCGGGCCCACTCGCCCGCGACGGCGTCCCAGAACTCGCGGCGACCCCGCGCGAGGCCCACGAAGTTGGCCACGGTGTTGGGCGCCTGCTGCGCGAGGAGCTCGCAGTCGAAGGCGCCCATCGACGTGATGATGTCGGCGTGGAGCGGCCCTTCGCCCGTGAGGCCCTCGGTGGCTTGCGCGAGCGAGAAGCGCCCGCCGCGGGGGTCGGGGCTCGAGGGCTCGCGGTGCGCGGGGCGCACGGGGTTGGGGTCGAGCGCGACGCCCGCGTCGACCGTCGCGGCGGGCGGCGCGACGCCCTCAGCGCCGCCGTCGGCGCTCGCGGCGGGCGGCGTCGCCGCGCCGCGGAGGTCGGGCTGAAACTTCTCGTAGAGGGCCCACGCCATGCCCAGGGTGAGCACCACGGGGACCACCACGTTCATCGAGAGGTACCAGGGCGTCGGCGCGGCGGGCTTCGCGTCGTCGCGCGCGACGGGCTCGGCGCTTTGTGCGCTGCGCGGCGGCGCGGCGGCCTTCGCGGGGCGCGGTCGGGGCTCGTCGGAGGGCTTCGAAGCCACCGGCTCGCGGTCGCGAAACCTCGCGTCGCGGACGTCACGCTTGCTGGGCATACGGTTCCATCGCTCCTTGCGGGCGCGGTCGTACCGCAGGATGGCGCCGCGGCGCCAGTGCGCGACGGACTACGCCGCGAGCCAGCGCGCCACGCGGGCGACGCCCGTCGCGAGGCGCGGCGAGTACCAGCTCAGGTCTTTGCCGTCGATACGGTGCACGCGCCCGGTCCGCGCGGCGGGGATGGGCAGCGCGCGAAACACCTCGGCGTCGGCCTCGGAGAAGGGGTGCGGCTCGTCGGGGAGGATCACCACGTCGGGCGCGAGGCGCACCACCTCGTCGAGCGTCACGCGCGGATAGCGCACGTCGCGCGTGCCGACGCGCTCGGCGCTCCACGGGGTCGCGGCGCCGAGGTCCGCCGCGAGCGGGTACCTCCGCGTGCGGTCGGCGAACACGTTGGCGCCCCCCGCGAGGTCGAGCACATCGGAGATGAACGTCTCGCCGTGAACGGTCATCAGCGGGTCCATCCAGATGGGGCAGAACACGCGCACCGGGGCCCGCGAAGACCGCGCGCGCTCGGCCTCGGCGAGGGCCCGCGCGAGGTCGGCGACGACGGGGTGCGCGTCGGCGTCGAGGCCGCACAGCGTGGCGAGGTCGCGCGTGAGGGCCAGCGCGTCGCCCACCGTCTTGGGAAAGCACAGGTGCACGGTGACGCCGCGTGCCACGAGAGCGCGGTGGATGCCTTCGGTGTTCTCCTCCTGGTTCATGAGCACCAGGTCGGGCGCGAGGGCGACCACGTCGTCGACGCGCGCGTCCTTGGTGCCGCCCACCGACGGCAGGTGCTCGACGGCCCCCGCGGGTTCGAAGCAGTAGTCGGTGCGGCCCACGACGCGCTCGCCCTCACCGAGCATGAAGAGGCTCTCGGTCTCGCTAGGCACGAGCGACACGATGCGCCGCGCGGGGCCCTGGAGCGAGGTCTCGGCGCCGAGCGCGCCGCGCAGGGTGATCACGCCACCGCCATGATGCCGTCGACGTACGAGTCGGCGCCGGGCGCGAGCGCGGGCTCGCGAAAGCACACCCCGTGGCGCGCGAAATCGCGCTGCATGCGCGGGAGCATCGCGCGGAGCTTGCGCACCGTGCTGTCGTAGGCAAGCTCCTCGATCTCTTCGCGGTAGAGAAACTTCATGGGCGAGCCCGACAGCGCGCGCATCTCTTCGCCCTCGGGCTTGAAGAGGTGAAACGACACGTTGGGAAACATCTCGGCGATGGTGACTGCGGCCTTGTCGAAGCGGCCGTTGATGAGCGCCTTGAGGCCCTGCATGGCGCCGAAGAGGCCGCCGCGCGCGTGCACGTAGCCCGGCTGCGTCGAGTAGATGGGCACCAGCGGGTCGACGAGGAGGCAGAGCGACGCGCCGTGGCGCACGGCCACGCGCATGTTGGTGGTGCGCGTGAAGGCGCCGTCGATGTAGTAGCGCCCGCCGATGCGCTCCGGGGTGTAGAAAGGCGAGAGCGCGCACGAGGCCCGAACGGCCTTGTGAATGGGCACGTCGCTCCACCCCGGCTCGCCGAAGACCACGGCCTCGGAGGTGTCTTGATCGGTGGCCCCGATGAAGAGCGGGCGCCGCGTCTCTTCGAAGCTGTCGCTCATGCCCGGGCGCGCGAGGGCGCGCTGAAAGTACGCGCGCAGCCGGTCGCCGGCGAACACGCCCGACGGGATGGCGCGGTAGAGGCCCGAGAGGGGGTTGCGCGCGTCGCCGCGGCCGGCGAGCTCGCGGGCGAGGCCCCACGCGCGGCGGCTGTACTCGCGCACGTTGGGGTCGAAGAGGTCGCCGCGGGTGATGCGCGCGAGGCGGTCGTTGCCGCGCTTGAGCCCGTCGACGATCTCGTCGGGCGCGACGCCGTTGGCCATGAGGGCGGAGAGAAAGCTCCCCGCGCTGATGCCGAAGAAGAGGTCGATGTCGCAGAGGCGACGGTCGAGCATGAAGCGGTCGAGCGCGCGCATCACGCCGAGCTCGTAGAGCAGGCCCTCGATGCCGCCGCCCGCGAGGCAGAGCGCGATGCGCCCGCGGCCGCGCGAGGCCACCAGGGCGTCGAGCTGCGCGAGCACCTCGCCGGCGTCGGCGCCCACGACGGGCGGCAGGATGCGGTGGCGCCCGGCCTCGTAGGCGACGCGCGCGCCCTCCGCGTCGGCGTCGAGGAGCACGACGGTGCGCTCGCGCGGCCCCAGCCCGTGCGACTCGGAGAGGGGGAACAGACGGTCGAGCATCGCGACGGCGTCGGCGTGCGCCACCCCCGTCGCAGCGCGCGCGTCGACGACCACCACGTCGATGGGGCGCGCGGTGAGCCAGCGGAGCGCGCGCGCCGGGTCGCTCTCGAGGATGAAGCCCAGGGGCTCGCTGTCGCCGGGGCGCGTGAGCTGCGCCTCGTTTTCGCCTACGCGGCGCGACGAACCGAGCGACAGGAGGGGAGCGAGCGAAGAGCCGACGTAAAGAATGGAGTGCATGCCTCGCCGAGTGCGCGCGCGGCGAAACCTCAGCGCCGTAGTGCGAGCCCCAGCAGGGTAGCGTTTCTGTGAACGCCTCCGCAAGCGATGCTTCGCGGCGCGACGAGCCTGCGCAGAGGGGAGAATTGAGGCGCCACGCCGCGCGCGAGACCGTGATACGGTCGCGCCCCGGCCACAGCCAACTCAGGTGTTTTCGTTGATCGACATCAAGGAACTCAAGCGCAGCCTCGTGACCGCGGGCCTCGAGGTGTTTCGCACCCGCGGCGAAGAGGTTCACCTCGCCGAGCGGCAGAACGTGCAGCTCATGGAGGCCGGCGTGCGCGTGCGCGGCGGGGCATCGCCCGCGGTCACCGTGGTGGTGCGCGCGCAGCGCAACGACGCCCCGTCGCTGGCGGCCGAGGTCATGTTCGACGCGGTGCGCGCGCGGAGCCTCGGGCTCACCGACGCGGGCTACGGCGAGGTGTCTCGCGAGGCCCGCGAGATACGCTCGGTGAGCGACGCCTCGCAGCTCCTCGACGTGTGGTTCGAAGTCACCCTGCAGCGCGCGGTGGTCTCGACGGACGAGGCCGTGACCGAGGCCCGCCGCGCCATCGCCGCCGAGCGGTACGTGGTGCCGTAGGGCGCCCGCCGCGCGCGGCCGCCGGTGCGCACGCGCGGAGAGCGCTCGCGAGCGTCAGGCCTCGGGCGACGGCGCGGGGTGAGCGTCGGGGCTCTCGGGAGGCGGCGGGGGCACGGTGGGGGTCGACGCGGGGCGCAGCTCCATGAGTCGCACGCCGAGTCGCGCGAGGCGCGTCTGGAGGCGTTCCATGTCGGCGTCGGGGCGCACGAGCAGCACGTAGCCCACTTCGAT
>CANMAT010000418.1 GCA_947494865.1 Deltaproteobacteria bacterium | reverse complement strand
CTGCTCCGGCGGCATGTGCGTGGGCATCTGCGACGGCGTCACCTGCCCCCACGCGCAGATCTGCCGCGCGGGCCGCTGCGTGAACCCCTGCGAGGGCGTCACCTGCAACGCGATGGAGGTCTGCGACCCGGGGCCCGGCCCGCGCGCGGGGCTCTGCGTTCCGGGCTGCCAGTGCACCCCGTGCGCAGAGGGCCAGATGTGCCAGCCCGACGGCTACTGCGCGTCGGATGACTGCGCCGGCATCACCTGCCCCACGGGCACCTACTGCCGCGGCGGCATGTGCCGCGACTCGTGCGAGACCGGCCCCGACACGCGCCTCTGCCCCAGCGGCGAGGTGTGCACCATGGGCGAGTGCGTGACGCAGGCGATGGCCCCGCGCGACGCGGGCGTGGCCGACGCCGCGGCCGACGGCGGCACCCGCCCCGACGCGGGCCGCCCCGACGCGGCCACCAGCGACACGGGCCTCCCCGGGCGCGATGCGACCACCGCCGACGCCGACGACACGCCCATCTCGCTCCCGCCCACTTCGCGCGGCTGCCAGTGCAGCACCGAGGGCACCCGCGCCGACCCGCGCTGGATCGCCGCGGCTCTCTCCCTCGGCGCCGCGGTCGTCACGCGCCGCCGCCGTCGCCGCTAACGCCCGCCGGGCGGGGAGTGCTAACCAAGCGCCCCCGCCTATGCCCCCCGACACGCAAGCACCCCTCGCAGAGCCCGTCGCGACGATTCGGTTTCCGCCCGAGCTCCCCATCTCGGCGCGCGTGGCCGACATCGCCGCGGCCATCGAGAAGCACCAGGTGGTGATCGTCGCCGGCGCCACGGGCTCGGGCAAGACCACACAGCTCCCCAAGATTGCGCTCTCGATCGGGCGCGGTGCCAAGAAGCTCATCGGCGTGACGCAGCCGCGGCGCATCGCGGCCACCAGCGTCGCGGCGCGCGTCGCCAAGGAGATGGGCACCGCCCTCGGCGCCGACGTGGGCTACCAGATTCGCTTCGAAGATCGTACGGGGCCGCGCACCGCGATCAAGTTCATGACCGATGGGATTCTCCTCGCGGAGATTCACGGCGACCCGCTCTTGCGGCGCTACGACACGCTCATTATCGACGAGGCGCACGAGCGCAGCCTCACGATTGATTTTCTCCTCGGGTGGGTGAAGCGCCTCCTCCCGCGGCGCCCCGACCTCAAGGTGATCGTGAGCTCGGCCACCCTCGAGACCGAGCGCTTCTCCGAGTTCTTCAACGGCGCGCCGGTGCTCCAGGTCGAGGGGCGCACCTACCCCGTCGACGTGCTCTACGAGGCCCCCGCGGAGGATGTCGACCTGGCCGACGCCGTGGCCAACGCCGTCGTCGACGTGACCTCCCTCGACCCGCACGGCGACCTCCTGGTGTTTCTCCCCGGCGAGCGCGAGATCCGCGAGGCCGAGAACGCCCTCAACGCGCGCAACCTCCGCAACACCGTGGTGCAGCCCCTCTACGCTCGCCTCTCGGCGGCCGATCAGAGCAAGGTGTGGGCGTCCATTTCGCAGCGTCGGGTGATCCTCGCCACCAACGTGGCCGAGACGTCGGTCACCATTCCGGGCATCGTGTACGTGATCGACACGGGCGTGGCGCGCCTCTCGCGGTACGACCCGCGCTCGGGCACCACGCGCCTGCAGATCGAGGCCATTTCGCGCGCCAGCGCCGACCAGCGCAAGGGCCGCTGCGGGCGCGTGCGCGACGGCGTGTGCGTGCGCCTCTACGACGAGCAGAGCTTCGCCGCGCGACCGGCCTTCACCGACCCCGAGATCAAGCGCACGGGCCTCGCGGGGGTCATTCTTCGAATGAAATCCCTCGACCTCGGCGACGTGGAGGATTTCCCCTTCCTCGACCCGCCGCAGCCGCGCTCCATCACCGAGGGCTACCGCGTGCTCGAGGAGCTCGGCGCCATCGACGCCGCGCGCTCGCTCACCCCGCTGGGCAAGCAGCTCGCGCGCTTTCCCGTCGACCCGCGCATCGCGCGGATGATTCTGGCGGGCGCCGAGCGCGGCTGCCTCGACGACGTGCTGGTGATCGCCGCGGCGCTCAACCTCCAAGATCCGCGCGAGCGGCCGCGCGAGCTGCAGCAGAAGGCCGACGAGCTGCACCGGCGCTTTCGCGACGAGCGATCAGACTTCGCGGGCATGCTCAAGCTCTGGGACTTCGTGCGCGAGGCCGAGGCGAAGGGCACCGCGAACCTCCGCCGCGCTTGCAAAGAGAACTTTCTCTCGTTCTTGCGCGTGCGTGAGTGGAAGGACATTCACCGACAGCTCGTCGAGGTGGTGCGCGAGCTCAAGCTGGGCGCGCACCGGCCCGCCCCCAAGAAGGCCGTGAAGAACGACGACGCGCCCATGGACGACGCGCTGCACGTTGCGCTGCTCACGGGGCTGCTCTCCAAGGTGGGCACGTGGCACACGCAGAACCGAATTTATATGGGTTCGCGCGAGACGCGCTTCGCGGTGCACCCCTCGTCGGCGCTCGCCAAGAAGACGGCCCCGTGGGTGATGGCCTTCGAGCTCGTAGAGACGGCGCAGCTCTTCGCGCGCACCGTCGCGCGCATCGAGCCCGAGTGGCTCCTCGAGGCCGCGCCGCACCTGGTGAAGAGGAGCTACTCGGACCCGCACTGGTCCGAGCGCGCCGCGCGCGCGTCGGTGCGTGAGAGCGCCACCCTCTTCGGGCTGCAGATCTTCAAGGACCGCAGCGTCGACTACGCCACCGTGTCGCCCGCGCAGGCGCGCTTGATGTTTCTCGACCATGCCCTCGTGCGCGGAGAGTTCAAGACGCACGGCGTGTTTCACGAGAAGAACCGCGAGGTGCTCGCGCGCGTCGAGCGGCTGCGCGACAAGGCCCGGCGCAGCAACATGCTCGTCGACGACGAGGCGCTGCTCAACTTCTTCGACCAGCGCGTGCCCCTCGACGTGGTCAACGGCAAGACCTTCGAACAGTGGCGCGAGACGGTGGAGCTCACGCGCCCCGACGTGCTCTACCTCTCCGTCGAAGACGTGCTCGCGGGGGAGGCCGACCTCGTGCCCTCGGACTACCCCGACACGCTCACCCTGCACGGCGTGGCGCTGCCGCTCACGTACCGCTTCGACCCGTCGGCCGACGACGACGGCGTCACCGTCACCGTGCCCCTCGTACTCCTGCCGCAGATCGTGGCGGGCGAGCTCGATTGGACCATTCCGGCGTGGCACCGCGACAAGGTGGCGGCGCTCCTCGGGCGCGCGCCCAAGGCGGTGCGCAAGAGCCTCGGGTCGGTGTCCGAGCTCGCCACCTTCATCGCCCCCGAGCTCACGCCCTTCAGCGGCCCGATGCTCCCCGCGCTGGCCCGGGCGGTGTTCGCGCTCACCGGCGTCGACGTGCCCGACGACAGCTTCGCGGCCGACGCCGTGGCCCCGTACCTTCGCCTCACGCTGCGCGTCGTCGACGAGAACGGCAACACCGTAGCGCAGGGCCGCGACGTCGACGACCTCCTCGAGCGCTACGGCGCCCGCGCGCGCGCCGCGTGGCAGCGCAACGCCCCGCCCGCCAACTGGGAGCGCAAGGGGCTCACGTCGTGGGAGTTCGGCGCGCTGCCCGAGTACATCACCCGCCGCGTGGGGGGCGTCGAGGTGCGCAGCTACCCCGCGCTCATCGACCGCGGGAGCAACGTAGACCTCACGCTGCTCGAGTCGTCGCCCGCCGCGCGCACGGCCACGCTGGGCGGTGTGCGCAGGCTCGTGTCGCTGGCCGCGCGCGGCGTGATCGCCGTGGCGGGGCCGCGCGTGCCGGCGCCGTTTCCGAGGCTCGACGGGGCGCCGCCGTCGCGCGCCGAGGCCGACGCGTTTCGCGCGACGGTGCTCGTACGCATCGTCGACGACGCCTTCGGGCTCGGGCCCGAGGCCGAGCTCCCGCGCACGAAAGAGGCTTTCGAGAAGGTGGTGCGCGACGGGGCCCCGCGCGTCGACGGCACGTCGCAGCGCTACGCCGACGTGATCAAGGTGACCTCCGCGGAGCTCGCCAAGACGCACCAGGCGATGCGCCTCGCGCAGCGGCACCCGACCGGCGCGGTGGCCCTCAAGGAGATCCGCGCGCAGCTCGACGCGCTGTTTCCGCCGACGCTCCTGGCGACGGTGACGCCCGCGCGGCTCGCGCACTACCCGCGGTACCTGCGCGCGGTGCAGGTGCGTCTCGGGCGCGCCGTCGACAACCCGCAGAAAGACGCCGGCAAGCTCGCGCCCTTCGCGCCCGCGTGGGCGGCCTTTGTGGCGAAGCAAAGCACCGCGCGCGACCCCGAGGCCGCCGACGAGCTGCGGTGGCTCTTCGAAGAGCTGCGCGTGTCGATCTTCGCGCCGGAGCTCACCACGCCGGTGTCGGTGTCGCTGCCGAAGGTCATCGCCGCCGTCGCCGCGCTGCGGTAGCACCGCGCGAGCGCACAACCCGGGCTTGCACGGAGAGCGCGCACTTGACAGGGGTCCGGCGCGACGCATGGTTTCGCTGTTCTGCAAGCGTCGCCCGTCGATCCGAAGGCGACACGAAAGGGAGGACACATGATCCGCAACCGCACCCGCACCCTCGCGGCGGCCACCGCGCTCGCGTCTGCGCTCACCCTCGGTGCATCCGCCGAGGCGGGCACGCTCCAGCTCCGCGACGGCGCCGATCTGCTCACGCCCGATCAAGAGGCCGCGCTCCGCAGCGAGGGGGCGCGCGCGCCCTTCGACGTGCGCGTGCTCACCGACTCGCGCTTTACCACGCGCGCCGAGTTCGAACGCTACGTGGCCTCGCAGCTCGCGGCGCCCGACATGGTGGCCAT
>CANMAT010000417.1 GCA_947494865.1 Deltaproteobacteria bacterium | reverse complement strand
TCGGAGGGCGCGATGTCAGACCCCAGGTGGCCGCAGCAACCCAACGTTTTTTCGCAGCCCGGGGCCCCGCAAGCGCCCGCGGGGGCGCCCGCGCAGAGCGCGCCGCAGCCCTTCGCGGCCACGCAGGCGATGGACCTCTCCCAGGGCCAGTTTCAAGGCCTCACGCCCGGCGCGCAGCCGCCGCAGCAGGGCCCGTGGAGCGCGCAGCCCGCGCAGCAGGGCGCTCCCTTCGCCCAACCCGCGCAGCCCGCGTGGGGGCAGCCGCCGCAGCAGCCCGCGTGGGGGCAGCCGCCGCAGCAGCCGCCGTGGGCACAGCCGCCGCAGCAGCCGCCGTGGGCACAGCCGCCGCAGCAGCCCGCGTGGGGGCAGCAGCAGCCGCCGTGGGGGCAGCCGTCTACGGCCTACGCCGCTCCGCCCGCGAGGCCCGCGAGCGCGAACGGAGCGTCGGCCCTCGGGATGCTGGCCGCGGCGGCGCTCGTGCTGGTGGGCGTCGGCGCGAAGGTGGCGCTGCGCACGGGCGGGCGCTCCATCGCGCGCACCACGTCGTTGTCGCCGCAGCGCCCGCTGCTGCCGATCGGCGCGCGCGCCGCCCGCGCGGCGACGCCCGACGAGCTGCTGCAAGACAAGCTCTCTCCGTACGTCGAGCACTGCCTCAACCTCTTCTCGCGAGAAGTGAACCGCGCCGAGGGTCGCTACTTCGAGTGGGTCGACCGACGCAAGGGCCCCACCGGGCGCGAGCGCATCGTCTACGGCATGCCCGACGTGGCGAGAGATCCGGCCCAGTGCCAGCGCGCCGTCGCCTCGGCCGCGTCGATGGCGCCCAGCGCGCCCGACCTCGAGGCCGCGGGGGCGCGCTTCGCCGAGGCGACCGCCGCGCTGGTTCCGATCATTCGCCAGGTGCACGCCTACTACGTCGACCCGACGGTGTACCGCGGCGACAACATGGCGCGGGGCGTCTTGTTGCACCCGCAGCTCGTGAGCGCGCTCGAGGGCTACACCGCCGCGCATCGCGACCTCAGCGACACCGTCTCCCGCTACCAGGACCAGGCCACCGACGGGTTTCTCAACCGCGTTCGCAACGACCCGGGCCGCGTCGTCGACTACAACCTCAAGAACAACCAGCGCATGGCGCGGCACCTCGCGCGCTCGATCCGCGCGTGGCAGGTCGACCGCCGCGGCGTGCTCAGCGGCATCGACGCCGCCCAGCTCGCCCCCGCCGTGACCGAGTACCAGCTCGGCGTCGCGTCGCTCTCCGGCGCGTCGACGCAGAACCCGTCGCAGGCGCTCGCCATTCGGGGCCTCCCGCTCTATCAAGCGCGGAGCGCGGCGTACGCTCGCCAGCTCCAGGGGCTCTCACAGCGGCTCCAATCGGGCCAGACCTTCACCCGCCCCGAGCTCCGGCTCATCGGCCTGCGCCTGGGGTGGACGCTGCAAGGCTCACCCGACGCCGCCATCCGCGCCTACGAAGAGCTCGTTCAGTCTTACAACTCCCTCCGCTGACATATCCTGACCGAAGCGCACGGGGCGCGCTGTTGACGTACGCGAGCGCAATGGTGCATTGCTGCTCCGCGCGCGGAGGGGGTTCACACGTACCCCGCGGCGCGCTCCTCTCCCACCGGGTGGTACTCATGAATGTCACGTCGCTCCTCCGCCCCCTGCGCGCGGCCATGCTCGCGGCGCTCGCCGCGGTCGCGCTCGCGGCCTGCACCAGCGACCGCGTCGCCGAAGGCCAGTGCGAGTTCGACTCCGACTGTTCTTCGGGGCAGGTGTGCGCTTCGCGCATGTGCCGCGCCCCGTGCCGCGTCGACGCCGACTGCGCCGCGGGCCAGCGGTGCCTCGCGGGCGACCGGCCGGGCACCCTCGCCTGCGTGGCCCCTCCGACGGGCTCCACCGGCTGCGTGCGCGACAGCGACTGCGCCGCGGGCGAGGCCTGCCTCGACAACCGCTGCCGCCCGCACTGCCAGAGCAACTACGACTGCCAGGTGGTGAACCCCCAGTCGCAGTGCGTCGCGGGCGCCTGCGTGCCGCAGTGCACCGTCGGGCGCGCCGACTGCGACGGCGTGATGCCCAACGGCTGCGAGGTCGACACCCGCAGCGACGTGCGCAACTGCAGCGCCTGCGGCCGCGCGTGCCCCGCGGGCCAGGTGTGCTCGGGCGCCGCGTGCCGCGACGTGTGCGCGGCCGGCGAGACGAGCTGCGCGGGCTCGTGCCTCCGCACCGACGCCGACGTGATGCACTGCGGCCGCTGCGCCAACGCCTGCCCCGCCCCCGCCAACGCGACGGCCACCTGCGCCGCGGGCGCCTGCGGCATCGCGTGCCTCGCGGGCTTCGGCGACTGCGACGGCGACGCGGCCAACGGCTGCGAGGCCGCCCTCGACACGCCCGAACGCTGCGGCGCCTGCGCGACCCGCTGCGGCGCGGCGACGCCCCTCTGCACCGCGCTGGAGTCGGGCGGCCGCGCGTGCACCGCCACCCCCTGCGCGGGCACGCTGTGCTCCGGGGCCTGCGTCGACACGCAGACCGACGTCTCCCATTGCGGCGCCTGCGGCACCGCCTGCGCGACCACCGGCGACAGCACCCCGCGCTGCGAGGCCGGCGTGTGCAGAGCCCTGTGCACCGCGCCCGCCGTGCGCGCCGACTGCGACGGCACGGCCTCGAACGGCTGCGAGGCCGCGCTGGCCACCGACACGGCCAACTGCGGCGCGTGCGGGTCGCGCTGCGAGGCGGCGGCCCACGCGACCGCCGCCTGCGCCGAGGCCACCTGCGGGCTCGTCTGCGAGGCGGGCTACGGCAACTGCGACGGCATGCGCGCCAACGGGTGCGAGTCCGACACGCGCGCCGACGTCACGAGCTGCGGCCGCTGCGGCAACGCGTGCACCGCGCCCGCCAACGCGACGGCCACCTGCGCGGCGGGGGCCTGCGGCTTCGCCTGCAACGCGGGCTTCGCCGACTGCAACGCCATGGCCGCCGACGGGTGCGAGGTCAACACACAGTCTGACCGCGCCGCCTGCGGCACATGCGGGCGCGCGTGCGCGGCGGGCGAGGTGTGCTCCGCGGGCGTGTGCCGCTCCACGTGCGCCGCGGGCGAGACCAACTGCGCGGGCTCGTGCGCGGTGCTCACGTCGTCGCTGAGCCACTGCGGCGTGTGCGGCCGCGCGTGCCCGTCGCCCGCCAACGCCACGCCGGCGTGCACGGCGGGGGCGTGCGGCTTCACCTGCGCCGCGGGCTTCGGCGACTGCGACGGCAACGGCACCAACGGCTGCGAGACGAGCCTGCTCACCGCGGCCACGAGCTGCGGCCGCTGCGGCAACACCTGCGCGCTCGCCAACGCCACGGCGGCGTGCGACGGGGGCGCGTGCGTCGTGGGCCGCTGCGACGCGGGCTTCGCCGACTGCAACGGCGTGGCCGCCGACGGCTGCGAGGTCGACACGCGCTCGTCGACGGCGAGCTGCGGCGCGTGCGGCCGCGCGTGCGCCGTCGCCAACGCCACGGCGGCCTGCGCGTCGGGCGCGTGCGTCGTAGGGCGCTGCAACGCGGGCTACGCCGACTGCGACCGCGCCGTCATGAACGGCTGCGAGGTGAACACCACCACCAGCGTCTCGAGCTGCGGCGGCTGCGGCAACGCGTGCAGCGCCGCGGGCGGCGCCGCCACGTGCGCGATGGGCGCGTGCGGCATCACCTGCGCCGCGGGCCGCGGCGACTGCAACGCGAGCGTGGCCGACGGCTGCGAGGTCGACACCGCGAGCGCGACGGCCCACTGCGGCGCCTGCGGCCGCGCGTGCGCCCTCGCCAACGCGACGCCCGCGTGTACGGCAGGCGCGTGCGCCGTCGCGAGCTGCGCGGCGGGCTACGGCAACTGCGACGGCGTGGCCGCCAACGGCTGCGAGGTGAGCACCGCCACGAGCGTCGCGCACTGCGGCGCGTGCGGCCGCGCGTGCGCCCTCGCCAACGCCACGCCCGCGTGTGCGGCGGGCGCGTGCGCCGTCGCCAGCTGCAACGCGGGCTACGCCGACTGCGACGGCGTGGCCGCCAATGGCTGCGAGGTGAACCTCAACACCGACCCCGCCCGCTGCGGGGCGTGCACCAACGCGTGCAGCACGGCGGGCGGCGCCGCGAGCTGCGCCGCGGGCGCGTGCGGCATCACCTGCGCGGCGGGCCGCGGCAACTGCAACACGCTCGTGAGCGACGGCTGCGAGACGAACACCAACACCGCCGCGTCGCACTGCGGCGCCTGCGGCCGCGCGTGCGCCCTCGCCAACGCGACGGCGGCGTGCACGGCGGGCGCGTGCGCCATCGCGAGCTGCGCCGCGGGCTGGGGCGACTGCGACGGCGCGGCTTCGAACGGCTGCGAGGCGAACCTCAACACCGACACCGCCCACTGCGGCGCGTGCCCCGCCGCGTGCCCCGCGGGCAACGTGTGCTCCATGGGCGCGTGCACGCTGGTGTGCGCCGCGGGGCTCACCAACTGCGGCGGGCGCTGCGTCAGCCTCGCCACGAGCGCCACGAGCTGCGGCGCCTGCTCCACCGTGTGCCCCGCGCGCGCCAACGCGACGCCCACCTGCGCGGCGGGCGCGTGCGGCTTCACCTGCAACGCGGGCTTCGCCGACTGCGACGGCGCGGCTTCGAACGGCTGCGAGGTCGACACGAGCGGCGCGGTGGCCCACTGCGGCGGCTGCGGGCGCGCGTGCAACGCGACGGGCGGCGCGGCGGGCTGCGCGATGGGCGCGTGCACCATCACCTGCGCGGCGGGCCGCGGAGACTGCAACGCCGTGGCCTCCGACGGCTGCGAGGTCGACACCAACACCGCGGCGCTC
>CANMAT010000416.1 GCA_947494865.1 Deltaproteobacteria bacterium | reverse complement strand
GTCGGCGTCGAGCGCGGCGGCGTCGGTCGCGGCGGCGTCGGACGCAGCGTCGTCGCTCGAGAGGTCGGACGCCGCGTCGCGCGCAGCGTCGGTCGCGGGCGGACCGGCGTCGCCGCAGCGGCACATGCCCTCGTACGCCATGTTGACGCAGTAGTCGCGGCCTCCAACGCCGGGCGTGCACTCGCACGGGCGAAAGGCGCCGGCGCGGCAGTTGGCGCCGCGATCGTCGACCACGTCGACGGTCACCACGTCGACGTTGGTGACGCCGTCGATGGGGACCGGCGCCACGTCGGGGTATCCGACGCGCGCGTCGACCGCTGCGGGCGCGGGGTCGTCGCACGCGGACAGGGAGAGCGCGACGAAGACCAGGGGCGAGAGTGTCGAAGTACGCATGGCGCGGGAGGGTGCCAGAGCCTCGCGGCGCGTGTCGAGCGCGGTGGCTACGCGCGTCGTGGCGCTTTGCGTCGTAGCGTGTTGCGCCCGACGCCGAGCGAGCGCGCGGCCTGGCTCTGGTTGTCGCCCAGCGCGCGGAGCGTTGCCTCGACGTATCGCCGCTCGACCTCGTCGAGCGACAGCCCCAGCGGGAGGTGCACGCCGTCGGCGAGGTCGGCGCCGGTCGACGAGGCGGGCGGCGTGGAGATGTCGGGCGTCGCGCGCAGGCCGAGGTGCTCGGGCGCGATGGTGTCGCCCGCGCAGAGCACCACGGCCCGCTCGACGGCGTGCTCGAGCTCGCGCACGTTGCCGGGCCAAGGGTGGGCGCGCAGCGAGGCGAGCGCGTCGCGCGAGAGGCGCATGAGGCCGCGGCCGTGGCGGCGCGTGTACACGTCAAGAAAGTGCTCGGCGAGCGTGACGATCTCGTCGCCGCCGCGTTCACGCAGGGAGGGCACGGTGATCTCGAGCACCCGGAGGCGGTAGTAGAGGTCTTGCCGGAAGCGCCCGCTGGCGACGAGAGACGCGAGGTCGCGATGTGTGGCGGCGATCACCCGAACGTCGGCGCGGAGGGTCGAGCGCCCGCCGACGCGCTCGAAGGTTCGCTCTTGGAGGAAGCGCAGGAGCTTGGCCTGCAGGGGCATCGGGAGCTCGCCCGCCTCGTCGAGAAAGAGGGTCCCGCCGTCGGCCGTCTCGACCTTGCCCGGCACGCGGCGGTCGGCGCCGGTGAAGCTCCCGCGCTCGTGGCCGAAGAGCTCGCTCTCGACGAGCGCATCGGGCAACGTCGTACAGTCGACGGTGACGAAGGGCCCCTCGCTGCGGCGCCCGTTCGCGTGAATGGCCCGCGCGAAGAGTCCCTTGCCCGAGCCCGTCTCGCCGCCGAGGAGCACCGTCGCGTCGACGCCCGCGGCGCGCGTGATCTGCTCGTACACCCTTCGCATCGGCGCGCTCGAGCCGACGATGTGATTGAACACGCCGCGCACGTTCACGCCGCGGGCGGTGCCCTCGCCCGCGCGCAGCGTGGTGCGGTCGAAGGCCAGCGCGACCTGGCCCGCGAGGGTCTGCAAGAACGCCTCGTCATCGCGCGTGAAAGCTCCCTCGTGCTTGTTGAGCACCTGGAGCACCCCGCGCGTCGCGCGCCCGCCATCGCGCACGGGCACCGAGAGGAGCGTGCGGGTGATGAAGCCCGTCTCGCGGTCTACCCCGCCGAAGTGCCGCGGGTGCTTCGACGCGTCGGAGAGGTTGGCCGTGCGCCCCGTCTCGGCGACCCACCCCGCGATGCCCTGGCCCGGAGGCAGGTGAATCTCTCGGAGCTCTGGGAGGTCGGCGACGCGGGCGCGGAGGCCGCCGCTTGCGGCGTCGACGAGCCACACGGTCGCGCGCTCGGCCCGCAGCGCGCTCGCGATGCGCGCGCCGATGGTGCCCAGCAGCGTGTCGAGGTCGACCTCTTGCGCGAGCAGCGCGCCGAGGTCGAGCAAGAGGGAGAGCTTGTGTTCCCGCTCGATCACCGGGTCGGAGGCTATCACGGCGACCGCCCCGCACGCGCTCACGCCGCGCGCGCTGCCCCCGCGGCGGCGCCCACGCTGAAGGCCATTCCCTCACGGGCCGCGACGGTGTCAGCGAACTGGCCCTGGGCGAGCGCCTCGATCGCCATGACGCCCTCGTCGGTGCGGCTCGGGTCGTGGTGAAAGAGCACCAGACGCCCCACGTTGGCCGCGCGGGCGAGCTCCGTGGCGGCCTCCCAGGTGGAGTGCCCCCAGCCCACGCGGCTCTGCCCGCCTTCGCCCGCGTACTCGTTGGGAAGGTACTGCGCGTCGTAGATGAGCACGTCGGCGTTGCGCGCGAGCGCCGCGAGGCGCGGGTCGACGCAGCGGTAGTGCTCGGTGTCGGTGGCGTACACCACAGAGCGTCCGCGGTGCTCGATGCGGTAGGCGTACACCTGGTCGGGGTGGTTGGCCCGCACGGCGGTGACCTCGCTCTCGCCCGCCACGAAGCGCTGGCGGTCGCGCACCTCGAGGAAGCTCATGGACGAAGGCAGGTCGTTGAGGTCGACGGGAAACGTCGGCGCGCTCATCTGGCGGCGGAGCACGTCGCGGGTGGAGGCGCCGTTGGCGCCCGTGACCACGTGCATGCGCGTCCCGGGCGCGTAGAGCGGCGCGAAGAACGGGAGGCCCTGGATGTGATCCCAGTGCACGTGCGACAGGAGCAGCGTCACGTCGACGGGGCACTGCTTGATGAGCTCGTTGCCCAGGCGCCGGATGCCCGTACCCGCGTCGAGGATGATCCGCGAGGCGCCCGCCACCACCTCGACGCACGAGGTGTTGCCGCCCACCATCGCCGTCTCGGGACCGGGCGACGCCACGCTCCCTCGCACTCCCCAGAATCGAACCGTCATCGTCATGGTTGCACAGGCTCCTTCGAGGGGCGCCGATCGACGCCCACGGAGGCCTCCCTGAGCAGCCCGTGTGCCAAGAGAACAAGCTTGAATCCGAGCAGTTTCGATGGGCGATCGCTGCGCTGAAACGGCGCAGTGCGCCGCCGTGGCGCTGCGCTGATTTGGACCAGTCGCCCGACGGCGCGGCGGCGACGCTGCGCGGGGGGTTGTTATATGTACACCACCACCGATGAGCACCTACCGCGTCGCGCACCTGTCCGACCCGCACATTCTCGACCTCACGGGCGTGCCCACGTCGCGCCTCGTGCTCAACAAGCGCATCACCGGCTGGGCGAATCTCAAGCTCAAGCGCGGCTCGCACCACAAGCCCTGGGTCGTCGAGGCGATGATGGACGACCTCGCGAGGCGGCGCGTCGACCATGTCGTGGTGACGGGCGACCTCACCAACCTCGCGCTCGACCCGGAGTTCGAGCGCGCGCGCGCGGTGCTCGAGCGCATGGGCTACGACCCCGCCGAGGTGAGCGTGGTGCCTGGCAACCACGACGTGTACACCCGGGGCGCGCAGCGGGCGCAGCGCTTCGCGAAGCACTTCGCGAAGTACATCACGAGCGACGTCGACGTCGGCGGCGATGGGCACCCGTCGGGCCCGTTTCCGTACGTGCGCCTGCGGGGGCCGCTGGCGATCATCGGGCTCTCGACGGCGGTGGCGCGGCTGCCCATCGTGGCGTCGGGCTGGGCGGGCGACGCGCAGCTCGCGACCCTCGCCCGCATTCTCGCGCGCGACGAGGTGCGGTCGCGGCTCCCGGTGATTCTCGCGCACCACCCGATCACAAACCCGCGGGGGCGCGTGGCCTCGGCCCTGCGCGGGTGGTCCGAGGCCGACGCGCTGCGCACGGTGCTCGGGGGCGTACGAGAGTCTCTGTCGTTGCACGGACACCTGCACCACCGCGTGCACGAGGTGATCGAGGTCGCGGGGGGCGGGCGCATCCATCGGCTCGGTGCCACGAGCGCGTCGCTGCTCCACGACGACCCCGACGCGATGTCGGGATACAACCTGTACGAGTTCGACGCGGGGGGCGGTCTCGCGCGCGCCTCGGCGCGGGTGTGGTGCCCGTCGTCGCGAACGTTCGAAGACGCAGCGGTTCCGGCGTTGCGCGCTTGACGGGACCCCGCCGTCTCGCGTGGAGTCAGCCACCGTGGATGCCCTCGACAGGAACCCTGCGCGCGATTCGGGCCGCGCGGAGTTTCCCCAACCCTTCGGCAAATACACCCTCCTCGGGCGGCTCGGGACGGGCGGGATGGCCGACGCGTTGCTCGCGATGCTCCACGGGGCGATGGGCTTTCAGAAGCCCGTCGTGCTCAAGCGGATGCACGCCTCGCTAGGGCGCGACAGTCACTTCGTGAAGATGTTTCTCGACGAGGCTCGGCTCGCCGCGCGCCTCGGCCACGCCAACGTGGTGGCGACGAGCGAGGTCGGCGAGTGCGACGGGCACTACTTCATCGCGATGGACTACCTCGAGGGCGTCTCCCTCGACCGCATCGCGCGGAAGTACATTCACGACGGGCGCGAGGTGCCGCTGGGGCTTCTCCTCCGCGTGCTTTGCGATTGCCTCGACGGGCTCCACTACGCGCACGAGCTCCGCGATTACGACGGCGCGCCCCTCGGTGTTGTGCACCGCGACGTGACGCCGTCGAACCTCTTCGTGACGTCGAGCGGCGTCGCGAAGGTGCTCGATTTCGGCATCGCGAAGGCCTCCACGCAGGACGAGGCCACGCGCACGGGGATGCTCAAGGGCAAGCTCGCGTACATGTCTCCTGAGCAGTTCTACGACGCGCCGATCGACCGCCGGTCGGACGTCTGGTCGATGGGCGTGGTCGTGTGGGAGATGGTCACCGGGCGGCGGCTCTTCAAGGGCGCCAACGACGCGCAGACGTACCGCAACATCATGGGCGCCGAGGTGCCCCCCGTGGGGAGCTACCGCCGCGACGCGCC
>CANMAT010000415.1 GCA_947494865.1 Deltaproteobacteria bacterium | reverse complement strand
CGCCGACCGAGAGGGCAGACACGACGAGCGCGAGCCCGCGACGAGCGGAGCGGCGATGATCCATGGTCGCGCGGGAGTACCCTAAGCTCTCCGCGGGGTGAATCGTTTCACCCGGCGCGCTCTGGTGCTTGAGGCCACGATCGTGCTTGAACGGCGGCGCCGCGTGCTTGCACCCTCATGGCCCCCAATGACCCTCGCGCGCAGCAACGACGTGAAGCCCTCGCACCGACGGGTGTCGCGATGATCCGTGTAGTGATCGACCTCACCGACGGTCCCCAGGGCGGCGCGCTCGCCGACGTGAGCGAGGCCCTCGCCGAGAAGATCATCGCGCGCGCCCCGGGGCGCGTGGCCCTGGTGATCACCGAGGCGCAGCGCCCGCTCCTCCCGGCGCGTTGCGCCGAGCACCCGAGCGTTCGCCTCGTGGTGGCGCGCGACGCCGCGGCGGGCTGGGTGCGCGCCGCGCAGATCGCCGACAACGGCGCCGTGGTGGTCTCGCGGCGACGCTACGCGCCGCTGCTCCACTGGATCGCGGTCGATTGGAGTAACCCTCGCGCGCCCGCGCTCACGCCCGCCGACGGCCTCGACCGGTGGAAGAGCGACCTCCCGCTCGAAGACGTGCCCGCCGCCGCGAGCCTCCGCGACCTGTCGCTGCTGCTCGACCCCGTCGACCCCGTCACGCCTCCCGCCGACCTCACGGCGACGCCCGGCCGCCTGCGCGGCCTCATCGCGGCGCTCTCCTACGGCCGCGAGGTGGTGGTGCGCAACGAGCGCGCGCGGGACGCCGCGCCCGCCGCCGCCGACGCCGCCTTGCGCCTCGCGTGGGGCCGCGCGCTCGACGTGCCCGTGGCGGCCACCGAGGGCGAGTGGGCCAACCTGCTCTTCGAACGCGCCAAGAGCCTCGGCGCCGGGGTGATGGCCGTCGGCAACGACACCGAGGTGATCGCCCAGCGCGCCAAGGTGGCTCGCGGCGGGAGCCCCGCGCGCGCCGTGCTCGCGGGCGCCAACCTGCATCTCATCAACCCGTCGGGGCCGATGCGCGCGCAGATGGCGTCGCTGCACGCGGTGTTCATCCACGACGAGGCGCCGCGAACCTCGGCCTTCGAGCGCGTGCGCGCCCTCGTGCGCGAGACCCCGCGGGAGCAGTGGCTCGACGACCCCTTCATGGAGTCGGCCCTCGCGCGCATCGACCCGCAGGGCGCCGACCGCGACGAGCTCGAGTTCGCGCGAGCCTCCCTCCTCCTCCACGACAAGCTGCGCCCCGCGACGGCGCCGCGGCGCCACGACTGGCGCGCGCTGCTCACGGCGGTGGTGTCGCACGACCCGCCCGAGGTCGCGATCCGCGTGCCCGTCTGTGAGTCCGCGGGCGCGAAGACGACGGTGTACCTCCCGCACCGCGAGGTCGATCGGCGGGCCTCGCAGCGCGGCAAGGAGCTCGTCGGGGTGCGCGCCCTCGCGCCGCCGCGCATCACCCGCGACGATGCCGTCGTCGCCCTCGAGGCCACCACCGAGCGCGTCGGCGGCGGCGAGTGGAACGCGTGGATCGCCCAGCGGCGCTACCTCCTCCCGAGCGCCAGGGTCATCGACGACGCCGAGGCCCTCGTCGACCTCTTCGTGCGCGCGCCCTCGCGCAACGCCCTCACGCCCGACCTCCTCCGATGGTGGAACCAGGCGCCCGAGGAGCACCAGCTCGGGCTCTTCTGGCCCTCCACCCGGCTCAGCGTCGAGCGCACCTTCTGGCGCGACGCCGACCGCCACCTCGGCATGCTCTGGATCGCCCTGCGCCGCGCCCTCGCCACGGGCCTCGACACCACCCTCCACGACGGCACCGGGCTCCTCGAGATGGGCGGCGGCCACGTCGCCGAGGTCACCGCCTGTGCTCGCGGCGCGAACCCCACCGGCGCGGCCACGGAGGCCGAGTTCTGGTGCGTCTTCGACCCCGAGAGCGCCGGTCGCGTCATCGATGAGTCGGTCATCGTGCGCGGCGTCGGCACCCGCCAGGCGCGCCACGGCCGCTCGCGCGTCGACGTCACCACCAGCGTGCCCCGAAGGCTCTACCTCGCCTACCGCGACGCGCGCGTGCAGGTGACCTTCCGCGCCACCCCGTGGGAGGCCCCGCGCGACGGCTCCGCCCGCTACGATTTCGAAGCCGCCGCCGCGTCGGTGGGCACCTCCGAGTGGCGCCGCGCCGACAAGTCGGGCTGAACGTTCCGCGCGAAGCCCGTCACCCCCGCGCGGCCCGCGGGTTCATCCTGCGATGAGCCGTGCGATGGCCCCCGTGTAGATGCCGTGAGGCTTCGAAATCAAAAGAGGCCGAGAGGTGTTGAAACCGTCTCAGCCTCTTTAGTTTGTGCGGGCAACAGGATTTGAACCTGTGACTTCGTCCGTGTGAAGGACGCACTCTACCGCTGAGTTATGCCCGCGAAAGGGAGGAGATAGCTACCGTGCTCGCCCAAACCCGTCAAGAGAAAATCGACAGGCTACGCGGGGCGCTTGTGGCGCGCGGGTTTGCGTCGCAATGATGCGCGCCGTGGAGGCCTCAAGATGCCCTCGGTAATTACGGCGTTTCGCGATCTCGACCGGCTGCGCGACATCGCGGTGGTGCTGGCGCGCCACGGGTTCGGCGAGGTGCTCCAGCGGCTGGGGCTCGAGAGCCTGGTGCCCGGGCGCCGCGAAGACCCCGAGATGCACGCGGCCTCGCTCGGGCAGCGGCTGCGCTTCGTGCTGCAAGACCTCGGGCCGTCGTTCGTGAAGCTCGGTCAGATCGCGTCGACGCGCGCCGACCTGTTGCCCGCCGACGTGATCGCCGAGCTCAAGGTGCTCCAAGACGACGTGAAGACCGTCGCCTGGGCCGACGTGAAGCGCGAGATCGAAGAAGACCTCGGGGGCGCGCTCGCCGACCTCTACGAGCACGTCGATGAGGTGCCCCTCGCGAGCGCCTCCATCGCGCAGGTGCACAAGGGCCGCCTGCGCGAGGGCGACGCGGTGGTCGACGTGGCCATCAAGGTGCAGCGGCCGCGCATCCGCGACACCGTCGAGCGCGACATCGATCTGCTGTACTGGTTCGCCCGCGCCCTCGAGCGCGCGATCCCCGAGTCGCGGAGGTACTCCCCCGTAGACCTCGTCGCGGAGTTCGATCGGTCGATTCAGGCCGAGCTCGACTTCATGCAAGAGGCCGAGCACGCCGAGCGGTTTTCGAAGAACTTCGAAGGCGACACGCGCGTGCGCTTTCCGAAGGTGTACCGGCGCATGTCGGGCAAGCGGGTGCTCACGCTCGAGTTCTTTCACGGCAAGCACCTCGACGACGCCCTCGCCGCGGGCTTCGACGGCAAGAAGATCGCGGCCATGTCGGTCGGGGTCGTCATCAAGATGATCTTCGAAGACGGCTTCTTTCACGCCGACCCGCACCCGGGAAACATCATGGTCATGGGCACCCCCGAGGAGCCCGTGCTGGGCCTCCTCGACCTGGGGCTCGTGGGCCACCTCTCGGGGCCGCTGCGCGACAAGGCCCTCGAGCTCATGGTGGCCGCGGTGCGCGAAGATTTCGACGCCGTGGCCGACGCCCTGTACGCGCTCGGTCGACCGACCCGCAAGGTCGACATGAAAGACTTTCGCAACGACGTGCAGACGCTCGGGCGCAAGTACATGGGCCGCAAGCTCGGTGAGATTCAAGCCTCGCTGCTCGTGCGCGACCTCATCTGGGGCGCGGTGAAGCACGGCATCGACATGCCCCCCGACTTCGTCATGGTAGGCCGCGCCCTCATGACCATGGAGGGCACGGGGCGACAGCTTCACCCCGAGCTCGATCTCCTCCAGGAGGCCCGGCCGTACTTCCTCAAGCTCATCGCGCAGCGCTTCTCGCCCGAGAAGGTCACCGGCGACGTGGTCCGCGCGGCCCTGCGCCTCAGCGGCATGGCGGGCCAGATGCCCGAGCAGGTGAGCGAGATCCTCGATGATCTTCGCAAGGGTCACCTCACGCTCAAAATGTCTGACCCCGAGCTCTCCCCCGTGGCCGACCGCCTCGGTCGCCGCGTGTACACCGGGCTCACCGTGTCGGCCATGGTGGTGGGCGGATCGCTCATCGTAGCGGCGGCGCGGGGCCACGCGGTGTGGCTCGGCGTGGCCATGCTCGCGGCCGCAGCCCTCCAGGCCACGGCCCACATCCTCCGCGACTGGTGGCGCGCGCTCGCGCTGCGGCGTTGAAACGTTACCCCCTTTGCACCGGCGCGGCGGTGGTTACACTCCCACCCCTTTGACCGTGCCCAACCTGACCTTCCGCATTCACGACAGCGTCGCCTCCATCCCCGAGGCCCAATGGGACGCGCTGCGCGACGACGCGTGGACGCCCTTTCAAGAGCGCGCGTGGATGCTCGCGCTCGAAGAGGCCGGCTGCGCCACGCGCGAGCGCGGGTGGACGCCCATGCACATGGCGCTGTGGCGCGGCGGCGAGCTGCTGGCGCTCGCGCCGGCGTACGCGCGCGCCGACAGCCAGGGCGAGTTCGTGTTCGACCACACGTGGGCCAACGCGGCCGTGCAGAACAACATTCGCTACTACCCCAAGCTCACGCTCTCGGTGCCCTTCACGCCCTGCACCGGCCGCAGGGTGATGGTGCGCCCCGGCGAAGATCGCGCGGGGCTCACGCGCTCGCTCTTCCGCGCCACCTTCGAGGCCGCCGAGGCCGCGGGGCTCTCCTCCGTGCACGCGCTCTTCGTCACCGACGACGAGGCCGACGCGGCCGAGGCCGCGGGCGCGTGCGTGCGCCACGGCATCCAGTTTCACTGGGAGAACCCGGGCTATCGCACCTACGACGACTACCTCGCGCGCT
>CANMAT010000414.1 GCA_947494865.1 Deltaproteobacteria bacterium | reverse complement strand
GCGGGCGCGCCACCGTCGGCCCCGTCGTCGTCGGGGGGCTGCGTGCACGAGGCGGGGATCTCGCCGCGCGCGCGGGCCCCGTCGGCCTCGATGAAGCACCGTCGCATCACGTACGCGCTCTCGCCGAAGAGGAACTCGCCCACGCACGGGTGCGGCGGGAGCTGCACGGTGCGGTCGCCGCGGGTGATCACCACGGGGCTGTCGTTGCGCACGCGGCGGATGCCCCCCGACTGCCACCAGTTGAGGCGCACGCGCACCTGCGCCTCGGCGCCGGTGAGCCCGAGGTCGTCGGGGAGGCGGCTGTACTCGTCGCGCAGGAGGCGCCGGAAGCGCACGCGGTCGGAGCGCGCGGCGATGACGTAGGTGCCTTCGCCCGTCACGACGGGGCGCATGCGCCCGTGCTCGTCGCGCTCCTCGCGGGTGGTCTCGGTGCTCTGCTCGTCGATGGCGCGGTAGGGCGCGCCGTGCGTGGCCACGCGCTGGTCGAAGTAGTCTTGCAGGCGGCACATGTCGTCGAAGGTAATGGCCGTCTGGGGCACCGACCCGAGGTCGTGGCGCACGGCGGGGCCGCACGCGGAGACGAGCCCGAAGACGAGGACGCGAGCCAGCGCAAGGGGGGGACGACGCATGTTGGGCGATGATCGCACGATCGACTTGTAAAGAAGTTGATTTTCACCATCACGCCCTCCCCCGACGCTGGAGCTCTGAGCCTGTCAGGAATTGGCACAGGGCGGTGACACGGGGATACGGTGGCTTTCACCGTCGGCCCGGAGCACGTCCGTCGCAGGGCGGTGGTGACAGAAACCCTCTCGAAGGGTTGCTGTGGCCTGCCGTCGCTTGACGCGCGCGCGCGCCGGGTCACCACTGTGTCCCCCCGTAGAAGTTTCCCCACTGTGTTTCGCGCAAGGAGTTGGAAGTCTTGAGCATCGACGGACCGATCCACGGCAAGACGAACGGCAAGACGAAGTCGGCGCCTGCGAAGGCGACGAAGAGCGTGAAGCCCGCCCAACCCGGCGCGGGCCTCGTGTCTCGGCGTTACACCACGGCGGGCGCCGACCCCCTCGCGGCGGTCGAGTACGACAGCCGCGACAGCGTGATCAGCAACCCCGACGGCTCCGTGGTGTTCGCCACGCGCGGCGCCGAGATCCCGCAGTCGTGGTCGCAGCTCGCGACCGACATCGTGGTGTCGAAGTACTTTCGCCGCGCGGGCCTCCACGGCCGCGCCGACCTGGGCGAGACGAGCGTGCGGCAGGTCGTCTACCGCATCGCCCACACCATTCGCGAGGCGGGCGAGGCGCGGGGCTACTTCGCCAACGCCGCCGCGGCCGACACCTTCGAGGCCGAGCTGTCGTTTCTGATGGTGAACCAGTACGGCGCGTTCAACTCGCCGGTGTGGTTCAACTGCGGGCTCTTTCAGCGGTACGGCATCACGGGCTCGGGCGGCAACTGGGCCTGGGACGAGGCCACGGGCACCGTCAACGAGACCACCAACGCGTACGAGCGCCCCCAGTGCTCGGCGTGCTTCATCCAGTCGGCCGGCGACGACCTCATGAGCATCTTCGAGCTCGTGAAGAACGAGGCGCGGCTCTTCAAGTACGGCTCGGGCACGGGGTCGAACTTCTCGGCCCTCCGCGGTCGGCAGGAGAAGCTCTCGGGCGGCGGCACCTCGTCGGGGCTCATGAGCTTCCTCGAGGTGTTCGACCGCGCCGCGGGGAGCACCAAGTCGGGCGGCACCACGCGCCGCGCCGCCAAGATGGTGTGCCTCGACATGGACCACCCCGAGATCGTCGACTTCATCGAGTGGAAGATGAAGGAAGAGAAGAAGGCCCAGGCGCTCATCGCCCAGGGGTACTCCTCGGACTTCAACGGCGAGGCGTATCACACCGTTTCGGGGCAGAACTCGAACAACTCGGTGCGCGTCACCGACGCGTTCATGCAAGCCGTCGAGAGCGACGGCGAGTGGCAGACGCGCATGCGCACCACGGGCAAGGCCTGCGAGACCTTCAAGGCCAAGAACCTCTGGCGCAAGGTGGCCGAGAGCGCGTGGCACTGCGCCGACCCCGGCGTGCAGTACGACACCACCATCAACGACTGGCACACCTGCGCGGTGTCGGGGCGCATCAACGCCTCGAACCCCTGCTCGGAGTACATGTTTCTCGATGACACGGCCTGCAACCTGTCGTCGCTGAACCTCACGAAGTTTCTCCGCGACATGCCCAACGGCGAGAGCGTCTTCGACGTGGAGGGCTACCGCCACGCGGCGCGCATGTTCTTCATCGCGCAGGAGATCCTCGTCGACCTCAGCTCGTACCCGACGAAGACGGTCACGCAGAACTCGCACGACTATCGCCCCCTCGGCCTCGGGTACGCCAACCTGGGCACGCTGCTCATGGTGATGGGCCTCCCCTACGACTCGGAGGAAGGTCGCGCCGTCGCGGGCGCCCTCACGGCCATTCTCACCGGCCACGCGTACCGCGTGAGCGCCGAGATGGCCGCCGCCAAGGGCCCCTTCGCGGGCTACGCGAAGAACCGCGAGCCCATGCTGCGCGTGATGCGCAAGCACCGCGACGCGGCCTACAAGCTCGACGCGAGCGTGTGCCCCAACGACATTCTGAGCGCCGCGCGCGAAGACTGGGACGAGGCCGTGCGCCTCGGCGAGCAGTACGGCTACCGCAACGCGCAGGCGACGGTGCTGGCCCCCACGGGCACCATCGGGCTGCTCATGGACTGCGACACCACGGGCATCGAGCCCGACTTCTCGATCGTGAAGTACAAGAAGCTCGCGGGCGGCGGCTACTTCAAGATCGTGAACGCCTCGGTGGAGCGCGCCCTCAAGCGCCTCGGCTATTCGGCGGGCCAGATGGCCGAGATCATCGCGTACGTGGTGGGCACCAACACCTTCCTCAACGCGCCCGTGGTCAACCGTGAGTACCTTCGCACGAAGGGCTTCACCGTCGACGAGATCAACCGCGTCGAGGCCGCGCTGCCGGGCGCCTTCACGCTCGACATGGCCTTCGCGCCGCACGTGCTCGGCCCCGAGCTCGCGAAGCGCCTGGGCTTCGAAGACGAGGCGAAGAAGCCGGGCTTCTCGCTCCTGGCGAAGTGGGGCCTCACGCGCGAGGTGATCGACACGCTGGGCGACCACGTGCTCGGCCGCTCCACCGTCGAGGGCGCGCCGCACCTGCGCAAGGAGCACTACCCCGTGTTCGACTGCGCCAACCGCTGCGGGCGTCACGGTACGCGGTACCTCGCGCCCATGTCGCACGTGAAGATGATGGCCGCCGCGCAGCCCTTCCTCTCGGGCGCCATCTCGAAGACGGTGAACCTCCCCAACGACGCTACGGTGGACGAGATCGCGGAGATCTACCACCAGGGGTGGAAGCTCGGTCTCAAGGCCGTGGCGCTCTACCGTGACGGGTGCAAGGCCTCGCAGCCGCTCTCTTCGTCGAGCACCGAGAAGAAGGACGAGAAGGCCGAAGCGAAGGCCGAGCCCAAGGTCGAGATCGTGAAGGAGGTGCCCAAGGCGGTGATCTCCGCGCCGGCGCCCGTCTCGACGGGCTCGGAAGCGGCCGCCGAATACGGCCCGCTCTTCGCGAAGGCGCCCACGCTGGGGCCGCAGCGCAAGACGGTGCGCTACCGCCTGCCGAAGAAGCGCCGCGGCTTCACGCAAGAGGCCCGCATCGCGGGGCACAAGGTGTTTCTCCGCACGGGCGAGTACGAAGACGGCCAGCTCGGCGAGATCTTCATCGACATGCACAAGGAGGGCGCCGCCTTCCGCTCGATGATGAACTCCTTCGCGATCGCCGTTTCGATGGGCCTGCAGCACGGTGTTTCGCTGGCCGAGTACGTCGACCAGTTTACCTTCACCCGCTTCGAGCCGCAGGGCCCGGTGGAGGGGCACCCGAACATCAAGTTCGCGACGAGCATCGTCGACTACGTGTTTCGCGTGCTCGCGGTGGAGTACCTGCAGCGCTACGACCTGGCCCACGTGCGCCCCGACGAGGACCCTGAAGCGGCCGCGCAGTCGGGCACCGCGCAGATCGCCTCGCCCGACCAGGGCGGCGCGTACGCCTCGATGGAGCTGTCGGCGCGCAACCAGAGCCCGCTCGACAAGCAGCTCGGCAAGATGATGGGCGACGCGCCCTTCTGCGACAACTGCGGGCACATCACCGTGCGCAACGGCGCCTGCTACCGCTGCCTCAACTGCGGCAGCAGCATGGGCTGCTCGTAACAGACGCGTGATGGACGGTGAGCGGGGTCGGCGATGCGAGAGGCGTCGTCGGCCCCGTTGGCCGTTGTGGGGGGGCGGAGCGCGCTACGCCCTGCGCGTTCGCATGGCGCGCGTGTGCGCGACCGCGGGGTCGCCCACGAGGCGCGTGTACTCCGCCGAGTCGACCGCGTAGCCCGCCACCTTCGCCTCTTCGTTGAAGTGAACGCCCCACCCGTAGCGCTTGCCCAGCGCCGAGGCGCGCAGGCACGGCTGGCCCTTCGCGTAGAACGCCTCCCACGTGGCGCCCCCTTCGGGGTGCTGCGCGGGGTCGAGGCCCTTCTTCGCGAGCTCG
Organism: Deltaproteobacteria bacterium; assembly: GCA_947494865.1. Lineage (GTDB taxonomy): Bacteria > Myxococcota_A > Polyangia > Polyangiales > CAISKJ01. The sequence goes on along the minus strand of CANMAT010000414.1, from coordinate 274 downwards.
GCGGCGAACAGCACCTGCGGCTGCGTGAACTCGTACGGCGACAGGCACACCATCTCGTAGTGAACCTGCGCCGCGGTGCGCATGCCGTCGCACGCTTTCGGCGCCTCGCCCGCGGTCGCAGGGCAGTCGTCGGCCACCGCGATGAAGGTCTCGTACGAGTGCAGGTCTTGTCGCGACTCCGCCATGCGCGCGTACTCTCACAGCTCGCGCCGAGGTCGCAAGAAGGGGGGGGCGGCGTCCTGCATCACCTCGACGTACGCGCGCTGATGCGTCT
>CANMAT010000413.1 GCA_947494865.1 Deltaproteobacteria bacterium | reverse complement strand
CTCGTGTGCGTGAGCGCCGAAGACTCCACGGGCAGATACAACTGTCGGTTGGCGTCGGCGCTGTGACGGTCACTCTCTGCTTCCGTGAAGCGCGTTCTGCGCTACCCTCCGCGCCCACAAGATGGCCACGGAGCGAGAGAACCACTGCGAGAACTGCGGCTTCGACCTGAGCCGCCTGGAGCAGACGATCCTCTACGCCCGCAAGGGCATGGAGACGCGCAAGCTCCACTGCCCCCTCTGCCGCAGCGATCGGGTGCACCTCGCGGCCCTCGAGCGGGTGTTTCCGCGGCCCTCCACGGGGCGCTGGGTGCGGTGGCGCGAGGGGGGCGCCGCGGGCACCTCCAACGTCATCACCATCGGTCGCCTCAAGCTCAAGGTCGAGAGCGAGATCGAGTCGCTCTCCAAAGAGCAGATCTGTTTTCGCTCGGTGCCAGTGTTCATCTCCAATGGGGTGAAAACGTGGCCCGCGCTGCCGGTGATGCCCGAGTTCCTCGACTGCCTCGACCCGGCCCACGTGCGCACGGCGCGCGAGTCGCCCGAGGCCTTCGGCAAGGTGATTCACGAGCGCGGCAAGGCGCGGTACCAGTGCGTGCTTCCGTTGCGCGGGCTCAAGCCCACCGAGTGGCCCACCTACGAGTGCGACATTCTCCCGGCGTCGCCCTTCACCAACGCCAACAGCGACGCCGACGCGCTGGCGTTTCGCGGTGTGTCAGTGCGCGTGTGGCCCAACCTCAAGCGCCCCACCCACGCGTGGCGCTACTACCTCGCCTCGGTCAACGCCTCGACCGAAGAGGGCATGAACCTCTTCGCCCACGGTCGCCTCTTTCGCTCGCGCATGCTCGTCGCCCCCACCGACGCCGACGGCCGCCCCGCCAGCGAGACCGCCCTCGACATGATCCCCCTCGATCAAGAGGTCGGACGCGAGGGCGACAGCGCCCCCACGGGCTTCGTCGGAGCCTCGCGCAAGGGACGCCCCGCGTGGGTGAGCGTCGAGTTCTACCAGCCCGCTTCGACCGGTAGCGGAGGGCGCCCCGAGGCCATCGGCGGCGGGCTCATTCCGCTGCGCCCCGCGGTCGATGCGACGTCGGGCGAGACGTGGTCGCTCGGCATCGACTTTGGCACCAGCAACACCGTGGTGGCCATCAAGCGTCGCGACGGAACGTTCTCGTGCGTGGCCCCCGAGCGCAGCCGCGACCGCACGCCCACAACGCTCAACCTCGTCGACGGCGGACCGCAGACCCTCTTTCGCGGGCTCGACCTGTGGCCCGGCGGCGAGTGGTCGGGGCCCTACCGCGACCTCCTCCCCAGCGAGCTCGGCGCGACGAAGCGGTGGACCGACGTCGCCAGCGACGCGGCCATTCTGGGCCTCGCCTTCGGGCGCGATTTCGGTGTGCCGCTGCGTGGTGCGACCGGGAGCGCGAGCTCCGAGCACGTGGTGAGCGAGTTCAAGTGGCTCCGCGCCGTGGAGAAAGACAAGAGCGCGCTCGGTCGACGCGAGGTGGTGCAGGCCCTTCAGGGGCGCTTTCTCGAAGCCGCGCTGCTCATGACCTCGGCGGCCCTCCTCGCCGAAGACGAGGTGGCTCCGCGCACGGTGCACGTCAACTACAGCTTTCCGCTGGCCTTCGATGAGGGCGACCTCGACACGCTCCGCCACGCGGCCGAAATTGCCTCCGAGAACCTCAAGGTGTGCACCGGCGCCGATTACGTGTTTCCGCCGACGCCGCTGCTCGACGAGGCGCAGGCGGCCGCGGGGCATACGCCTTCCGACAAGATGTTTCGCGTGTACCTCGACCTCGGCGGCGGCAGCCTCGAGGTGCTCGTCGACGACACGCTCGCGCGCAACAACCAGCAGGGGCACGCCGGGTATCACCCGCACGTGTTCTCCACGTCGATCTTCTTCGGCGGCAGCGTGTACCTCCGCTCGCTCATCGGCGCATCGGAGAGCGACCGCCGCGGGTCGTGTGTGATGCCCGCGATGTCGTCGTACACGCGGCTCGCGAGCGTGGTGCGGCAGAGCCCTTCGGGCAAGGCGCTCCTTGACTCGCCGCACGTGATCGCCGAGTCGCGCAAGGCCACCGCCGAGCGCCGCGCGCGGGTGTACATCGGGTACATTGTAGAGTTCGTGGCGCGCATTCTCGCGGGCGTGTGCCTCGAGCACGGGCGCACCGCCACCGGGGCCCTCGACCTCTCGCGCAATCGCCTCTTCACCCTGGCGAGTACCGGCAATTCTCGGCGGTGGATTCTGGGAACGCAGAAGGGCCCTTCGCAGAAGCGCGCCGTGGAATTTTCGCTGGTGCTCCTCGGCAACGGCTGGGGCTTCGGCGACATCGTGCGCGACGGCATGAAGACCGTCGAACAGATGATGGCGCAGCGCGTGTACGAGCGCCTCCTGGAGATGCTGCGCGAGACCGAGATCGCGAAGGAGATCTCCGACGGAGACATGAACCTCCTCGACCCGCGGCTCTCCTTCGACGTGAGCTTTGTGTTGCCCGCGGAGGGCACGCACCGCAAGGCCGCGGTGGCGTTGGGCCTCCTCGGCGCGCACCACGCCACCGAAGACGCGCAGCGCTTCTTCAAGAAGCGCGCGCCCGAGCGCCACGGTGTGCTCGGCTTCGACATGTGGCTCGGCGACTCGGGCCGCAAGGTGCCCTGGTATCGCCCCTTTGGCCCGCCTGCCGAAGACGATCCGCACCTGATGGAGACGGTTCCGCAGCCCGCGCCTGCGGCGCCCGTGGCAGCGCCTCCGATGGTGGCGCCGATGCCCTTCGCCGCCCCGATGGCGCCCGCGATGCCCTTCGCCGCCCCGATGGCGCCCGTGATGCCCTTCGCAGCGCCGCCGATGCCCGCGCCGATGGCGTATCCGCCCGCGGCCGCGCCGATGCCTCCGCCCGGTGCCTTCGCGATGCCGCTCGAGAGCGTGGTGTGGTCGATGGTGCAGCAGTGGCCGCAGCTCGCCGCCGTGGCCGCGCAATCGGGCATGACGCCAACGGACTATGCGAGTCGTCAGCTCTGGACCTACGTGACCACCACGGCGGCGCAGCAGGGCGTGACACCCGAGCGACTGCTCGCGACGCAGCGCTGGCAGCAGGTGGTGGCGCAGTGCAGCGTGCCCGGCATCGCGCCCGAGCACGCGGCGTGGATGCAGCAACAACAGATGCAGTCGGTCACCATGACCGCCGCGCAGCGCGGTGTGACGCCCGAGGCGCTCCTCGCGCAGACGCGGTGGGAGCAGCTCGTGGCGCAGCTCCAGCCGCCGCCCGGAATGGCCGCCTATGGGGCCGCGGTGCCCTTTCCCTTCGACAGCGGGAGCCGATAGATGACCTTCGACCCCAACGCGCCGCCGCCTCCCTTCGCGCACCCGGGTGCAGTGCAGCCTGCGGCTCCGAGCGCGCCCGTGCTCGGCATTCGCGACCAGTATCGCTTCGCCGAGGAGCCCGTCGCGCAGCGCGCGCAGGTGACCATTCTCGAGACGCCCAAGGTGGCGCCCGAGCTCCCCTCGCCCACGCGCATCGACCCCAACTTCGAGCAGCTCAAGATCGCGCTCGAGGCCCAGCTCGCGCGCAACGCGATCGCTCCCATGATGTACGCGCCGCCCAACGCCACGCGGTGGTTTCGCTTCTCGCCGTACGAGCTGTTCCTCGAACAGGTGCTCGCGAAGAAGCTCTGGACGCTGGAGTAGACCGATGGCCTCGCCCCGCCGCCTCAGCGTGCGTTGCCCGCACGCCAAGCCCGAAGACACCTGCATGCTCCCGCCGGGCGTGCGCTACTGCCTCTGCTACGGCGATCAGCACCGCGACCACGTGGGCCAGGTCACCGTGCAGGGCGGACAGATTCTCTGGTCGGTGCTCGCGAGCGGCAAGCCCCGCGGGTTCTACAGCTACGTGGCCGTGGTGCGTCAGGGCGCGGCGCTGGTGCCCGTCGAGCTGCAAGACGAGGCCGCCGTGCGCGAGACCGTCGAGAACGGCCGCGCCTTCTATGTGCTCCGCGGCCCGCGCGACCAGCGCTTCGAAGTCGAAGCCGCAGCCCTCGTCGAGGCCGCCCTCGAAGGCCGGGAGATCGTCGATGCCGTCGCGTCGAGCACGCACTGAGGCCCTCGCCGCGCTGGCGCTCGTCGCCGCGTGCAAGGGGAGCGCACCGTCGCAAAACCCCGCGCCGCAAGGCCCTTCGCTGCAGCCCGTGGCGCAGCAGCCCGCGCAGCCCGCGGCCCCGCCCGGGCGCGGCGCGCGCATCGTCGTCGACGTGTCGGAGAGCATCCGCGGCTTCACCTCCGCGAGCTCGGTGGCGCTCCAGACGCTGCACGCGCAGGTGATCGAGGCGTCGCTCTCGTCGCTGCAGCTCAACAACCCGTTTCAGCGCTGCGCGCTCGACACCGACCTTCACTGCGAGGCCAACCTCACGGTGCAGCAGCTCCGCGCGTCGGCCACGTACCGGGGAGCCAACGCGGCGCTGCACCTCGCGCTGCGACGCCCGCCGCGGGCTCCGCGCGCCGACATGCAGGCGCCCGATCCGCTCGACCCGTGGGCCGTCACTGTTCTCGTCACCGACGGGTTTCAGAGCACCTCGTCGCCCTTTCAACCCAACGCGGCGAGCGATGTAGCTTGCACCGCGGGGGCCGACCCGAGCTGCCTCGCGGCCCTTCTGCGCGCGCGCGTCGACGAGGGCTACGGCGTGTGGGTCGGGCGCCTCTTCATGACCTTCAACGGGCGCTACTTCGCGGAGCGCAGGCTCGACCCCGCGATGTGGGCGCGCACGCTCTCGCACGTCACCGCCCTCAACCGCGAGCCCTTCTGGACCGGCGTCACCTTCGCCGCCTCGCGTCCTGTTTTTACGAGCGACACG
>CANMAT010000412.1 GCA_947494865.1 Deltaproteobacteria bacterium | reverse complement strand
GTGGGCCCGGGCCTACGCGTCGAACTGTGCTGGGACACGTCGACCACCGTCGACCTCGACCTCTACGTGCACGACCCGCGCAACACGCGCCCGTGGTTCGACAACACCTCGGGGCCCAACACCTCGGTGAACGACAGCTCGTGCAACTGGTCGAACTGCGAGGCCGTGATCCGCGGCACCGGCCTGCGCGCCAACTGGGGCTACCGCACGTCTCCCCTCGCGGCCTGCGAGAACGGCCCGCACGGCGCCGACTGGCGCCTCCTGGGCGTGTGCGGCAACCCGCGCCTCGACATCGACAACAACCTCTCGAAGGCCACCGGCGTGCCCGAGAACCTCAACGTCGACACGCCGCGCAACGGCGAGCGCTTCCGCGTGATGGTGCAGAACTTCACGGGCGCCGCGGCGCGCCCCATCGTGAACGTGTACTGCGGCGGCCACCTGCGCGCGACGGTGGGCGGCGCGCCCGACACGCTGCCCGACTTCACCGGCCGCCCGGGCGCCGTCTCCATCGGCGCCATGTGGCGCGCGGTCGACGTGGTGACCAACGTCGACGCGACGGGCACCACCACCGACTGCGCCGTGACCCCCCTGCACCCGCCCCGCGCCACGTCGGGCTTCTGGGTCACACGCGAAGACCCCTCTTACTGATCGGGTGCGGTCGAGGGCGCCCGCGACGCGCTCCGTTCGGTCGGGGGCGGGGTCGAGGGCGCCTCCGACAAAGTGCGAGTGGCGCGGGCGCGGGGTCGAGGGCGGTCTGCGACCGATCGCGATGGGGCGCGGGTGGGGCGGAGGCCGGTGCGTGATCGTGAGCGCAGCGCCGGGGTTTGCCGCGTCTCGCGGCGTCACCGCCGGGCAAATGCAGGACAACGCACCGGGCGTTGCCCGGCGCTCTGTGGGTTCGTCACTCGTTGGAGACGCGTTGAACTCGCCGCCGAGCGCGGCGGTATTGCATTCACTGCAGGGCGAATGCGTACCGCCCGGAGCGCCGGGCAACGCCCGGTGCGGCGCCGTGTCGTTGCCCGGTGGTGCAGCCGCGGGACGCGGCAAACCCCGGTGCGGCGAAGTGGCGGCGCACCGGTCATGTTGACATTTTGCAGAACGTCTTGCTCTACCGCAACGCCGCGCTACCCGCAGTTGAAGCTGGCGTTGACGGTGCGCACTGCGCCGCTCTGGAGGCGCGTGCAGGCCGTGCCGTTGAAGCGAATCTCGCGGTACGTGGTGTCGGTGTACGACCACCCGCTGGCGGGGTCGCGCGCGATCATGGCGCCGTCGAACTGCACCGTCACCAGGTCGGGCCGCGACGGCACCGAGCCGAGGCGGTACGTGCAGCTCGCCGCGGCCGCGGTGATGGCCCGCAGCGCGGCCTCGAGCGACGCGGTGGAGCCCGCCTCGTAGAAGCGCACGAGGCCCGCGCGGGGGCGCCCGCCGGCGTCGGCCATCACGTTGAGCGGGCCGAAGAGCGACGCGTCGCCGCCGGGGATGCCCAGCACGAAGGTGTCGACGCCGAGCGTGCGGATGCGCCCGAGCTGCGCCACCACCTCGGACACGCCGCTGCCGCAGTTGGGGGCGCCGTCGGTGGCCAGCACGATGAAGCGACGCCGCGGCGAGGCCGACGCGCGGAGGTACCGCTCGGCGGTCTGCAAGGCGCCGAGGGTGGGCGTGAGCGCCGTGCGGTAGGGGCCGCGCACCGCGAGGTACGAGGCGATCACCGACCCGGAGGGCTGCACGATGGGCACCTGCGGCGTGGCGGGCACCGCGCACGCGTCGGGCTCGGGGTAGATCACCAGGCCCATGTAGAGCGTCGCGTCGAGGGGCGGCAGCACCGAGCGCACCGCGGAGACGAGCGCGTTCCACCGCGTGGAGCCGTCGCTGGTGAGCGAGGTCATGGAGCCCGAGCGGTCGACGACGAAGAGCACGTCGGCGGGCGTGGCCGTGAGGGTGAAGCGCTGGCCGCCCGTCATGCAGGGGCGGCACTCGAGCGCGCCCGCGCAGCGCGCGTCGGCGCAGTCGAGGCGGCCGTTGCAGTCGTTGTCGACGCGGTCGCCGCAGTCTTCCGTGGAGGGCAGCGTCTGCATCTCGCAGCTCCCCCAGGTAGACCCGAAGGTGAGGCCCGCCACGCAGCGCTGCTGGCCCGCGCGGCACGCGCCCATGTTGGCCGTGCCGACGGGGCCCTCGTAGCAGGGCCGCGTCTGCCCCAGGTTGCACTGGCAGTCTTCGTCGTTGACGCCGTCGCAGTCGTTGTCGAAGCCGTCGCAGGTGTCGGGGCGCGGCAGCACCTCGCCCTCGCAGAGCCCCCACGACGACTGGCCCCCGACGCCCGCGGCGCACACCTGCTCGCCGTCGCGGCACATGCCCACGTTGCGCGTGCGCGTCGGGCCGCCGTAGCAGCTCCGCCGCTCGCCGATGCGGCAGAGGCAGCCCTCGTCGACCTCGCCGTCGCAGTCGTTGTCGAGCTGGTCGCAGGTCTCGAGCTGCGGCGCGCCGGAGCCCTCGCACGCGCCCCACACGCCGAACTCCCCGACGCCCTCGCACCGCTGCGAGCCGCGCGCGCAGGGCCCGCGGCCCGCCTGCGTGGGGGTGCCCACGAAGCACGGCTGCGTGTCGCCAGGGATGCACGCGCAGCCGTCGTCGGCGCGGCCGTCGAGGTCGTTGTCGAGGCCGTCGTCGCACACCTCGCGCGTGGGCACGTACGCGCCGTCGGCGGCGGTGACGGCGCCGTCGGGGCGCGCGACCGCGTCGGCCGAGGGGGCATCGGCAGCGCTCGCGTCGAGGCCCACGGACGCGTCGCCTCCGACGGGCGGGCGGTCGCGCGTGGTGCTGGTGCTCACGTCGGCGCCGCCGTCGTCGAAGTCTTCGAGCACCACGCTCGTGTCAGCGTTGCACGCGCTGACGCAGACGGCTCCGAACATCACCCCTACGAGGCCGAGCGAGCGCATCGACATGGTGCTCGACGCTCTCACGACTCGCACCGCCTCGTACAGCGCGCAAACGCTTCGATTACCGACGATTGGCTGCGTCTGCGGTGGGGCTCGGGTGACCACCACCCGGCGTCGCGACGGGGAGGCTACGGTGGTCACGCGGCCCCCGCGGTCGCCATGACGCCGCGGTCATGATCCGATGCGAAACCCGACTCCGAGGTCAGCGGCCCAGACGGTGGCGCCGACGAGGCCGTACTCGCCCGAGGCCGTGACGAAGAACCACTTGCGGAGATGGACGCGCAGCCCCGCGCGCGCCGAGAATCCGAAGCGGGTGGCGCTGTAGTCGTGCGGGTGGCCGTCGACGACGACGGTGGTGAAGACGCGCTGCGCCGAGCCCTGGAGGTCGACGAAGGGCACCACGTCGCCGAAGCGGTACTCGCCGCCGAGGCCGAAGCGCACCGACCACATGGAGAGCGAGCGCGGCGCCACGTCGTGCTCGTCGGCGCGGCGCGCGGGCACGTCGCCGAGGGCGGTGAAGGGCAGGTCGAAGCCGACGGTCATGCGAACGTGGGAGATGACTCCGCGCAGGTCGTAGCGGAGCCCGAGGCCCGCGAGGCCGTCGTAGGGCGCGGCGCGGAAGGTCTGCGCGAGCGCGGGCCCGGCGCCGTCGGCTACGAAGCCGGTGGCCGCGTGGTTCTGGCCGGTGGCGACGAAGCCCATGGTGGCTTCGAAGTGATCGTCGTTGGGCGGGTCGGCGAACGCGGCGGTGGTGGCGAGCGTGAGGGCGAGGGCGAGCGAAGATCGAAGGAGCGTCATGGGCGACGGCGCGTTGCATCGGCGGTGCCGACGGCTTCGAAGCGCGGAGCGGGCGCTACAGCCCGAAGCTCACGAAGGCGCCGAGGTCGAGCGTGACGGGCGTGCCCTCGGAGAGCACCCACAGCGACGGTGAGAGCACGTCGACCTCGAGCCGCACGCGCCGCGCGAGCTGAAACGACACGCCCGCGGTGAGGCGAAACACCGGCCCGTTGAGGGGCAGGTAGCCGATCTCGGCGCGCAGCGGGATGAAGATGCGCGACGAGGGCACGAGGTCGACTGCGGTCTCTACGCCGATGAGCCCGAGCACGTTGGAGACGCGCTCGTTGCGGCCGTTGAGGTTGGCGTACGCCACGGTGGCCGAGACGCCCACGCGGTCGGTGGGAAACCAGCTCGCGCGCACGGCCACGAGGGCGTTCACGAAGGCGTCTCTGCCGGGGCCGAAGGCCACGATGGGTCCCACGCCGAGCTCCCACCGGCGAGCGTGCGCGCGCACGCGTCGGCGGCGCGGCGCGGTCGGCGCGGCCTCGTCGGGGGTGGCGGGCGCAGGCGGCGCGGCGTCGCCGGTCGCGGCGCCCGTGAGCAGCGCGGGGTTGGCCGTGGGCGACGGAGGGACAAGCAGCGCAGGCAGCGCGGCGCGCAGCGCGTCGGCGAGCTGAAACTGCGTGGCCGACACCTCGCGCTCGCGTTCGGTGGCCTCGACCGCGACGCGCACGCGGAGGTGCACCACGTAGAGGCCCTGCGCCGCGCGCACCTCGGCGGTGGCCGCCACGGGGGCCTGGAGCACGCGCTCGATGGCCAGCATGCCGTCGACGGGAACCGGGAACGGGAGCTGGATGCGCCGCGCGGCATCGTGGAGCTGCGGCGTCGGAATGACCGAGAAGCCCAGCTCGCCGATGGAGGTGCGCAGCACGTTGGTGACGTACACCGCCGCCGCGGGGTCGACGCCGATGGGGGCCGCGTCGATCACCGCGATGCGGGGCGCGTTCTCCGGCGTGGCCGCGGGCGGGGTGACCGCCTGCGCGGGGGCGGCAGGAGCTCCGGGCGGGGGCGGCGGGAGCGCGTCGGTCGGCGCGGGCTGCGCCGCGGGGGCGGGCTGCGCCGCGGGGGCGGGCTGCGCGGGCGCGGGCT
>CANMAT010000411.1 GCA_947494865.1 Deltaproteobacteria bacterium | reverse complement strand
CACCGACCTCTTGCCCCTGTACGGCCCCGACGGCGCGGGCCGCGTCGACGCGCTGCGCCGCCCCGTCGTCGAGACGCCCGACGGCGGCGTGGCCCTCGCCGAAGACCTCCTGCCGCAGACCACGCGCGCCCTCTCGTCGCTGCTCACGCGCATTGGCAGCGATCAAGACGCGCTCCTCGCCCTCGAGCGCATGTCGCTGCGGCAGGGCTATCGCCCCGTGCGCGTGGCCTTCGGTCTCATGCGCCCGACGCTCGCCTGGGACCGCGTCGACGGCCTCCTCGACACGACCTTTCGCATGTTTCGCGACGAGACCCTCGTCTCGCCCGCGGGCGTCGCCAACGGCGAGTTCAACACCACGCTCGCGGTGCTGCGCGGCGAGTTCGCCGACGCGCGACCCGCCACCGCCGAAGAGTCCGTGGGCGGCACCACGCTCGACGCGCTCACCAACCTGCTGCTTCGCACCGACGGGGCGCTGTCGCTCGGTCAGCCCGTCGACCTCGTGCGGCGCAACGCGTGTGGCTTCGCGCAGCCCGTGGGGCCCGTCGCGGCGCCCTTCGTCGACACCGACGGCAACGGCGTGGTCGACACGGTGCGCTGTGTTCCCGTCGATGCGATGCGCCAGCCGCTTCGCAACGCGCCGACGCCCTTTCTCGCGCGCGGCGCGGCCGACACCACGCGCGACGCCGCGGGGCGCCCCACCGTCACCGGCGGCGGAGCGCTGCGGTACCAGTACGTCGACCTCAACGCGTCGATGCTCGGCGCGATGGCGCGGCAGCTCCCGCCGCTGCTCGCGGGGCCCGACGCGCGCGCGCTGCAGCTCCTCCACGGCGCGCAGGGCCTTCTCGGCGACCGCGCGATGAGCGCGCGCATGTACTCGAGCGGGCCCCTCGCGTACCGACAGTTTACCGCGCAAGGGTCGCCCCTCGTCGACCTCGTACACGGCGTGGGCGTGCTGCTCGGTCACAAAGACGCGCCCGCGATGCTCGCGATGACGCGCCAGCTCATGACGGGCGCCAACGAAGCCCGCCTCGCGCGGGTGATGGGCGCGCTGCTCGCGGTGAAGGCCGTCTCCGACCGCTACCCCGCGGTCACCATGGACGCGCGCTCGGTGATCTGGGACGACGTGATGTCGGTGGTTCGCCGCATCGCGGCGGAGCCGGGGCTCCTCGAAGACATTCTCAACGCGGTGGCCGACAGCACGCGCCCGCTGGGCACCACGGGGCTGTGGGAGCCCACCTGCGCAGGCACCGTGCCGGCCGAGAACCTCGCGCGCTCCTTCGGCGCGTACATGGGCCACCGCGACCGCCTCGAGCCCGACTGGTCTTCTCCCGCGAGCTTCAACCGCCACGTGCTCGGCCCCCTCACCCGCGCGCCCGACCGCGCGCGCCCCGACACGCAGACCTGGCAGACGCCCGGCAGCGCCGACGACAACCGCAGCGCCCAGGCGCGACTCTTTCATCTCGTCGACGATCTGCGCGGCGCCGAGATGTGCAACAAGCCCAACGCGGCGGTGCGCATCCGCTTCAACGTGCCGCTGCTCGGCGAGCAGGCCATCGGCGTGCCGGGCGCCACGAACATCCCCGCGTGCAACCTCGTGCGCATCCCCGACGCGGCGACGTTCTACCTTCGCACCGTGGTGGGCGGTCGCCGCGGCATCCTCCCGCTGAGCATCCCGGGCCTTCTGGGCACGGTGACCGACATCGCGCGGCGCTTCGGCGTGAGCCTCGACGGGACGCTCGACGGCCTCGTGCAGAGCCAGTCGACGCTCACGGGATTCGGCACCGAGCCGACGCCCTACTCGGTAGCGCGGCTGGTGTTCAACCCCAACCCCAACGCGTTTCTGCGCGACCTGCTCGACCCCGTGCGCGTGCGCAACGCCGACGGCGTCGACGTGGCGCGCAACCCCGAGTACCTGGTGCGCAACTACCACCGCGGAACGATCTTCGCGTGGGAGACCAACTGCTTCTACGACTCGGTGCGCCCCCTCGCGACGGCCTTCGTGCGCCACGATCGGCACCGCGCCGACAACCGCCTCGACCCGCAGCTCGCGGTCGGCGCCGACCCCGACACGATGGCCCCGAGCCTCGTCGACACCACGCGCGGCGCGTCGCTCTTCGTCGATCTGTTCACCACGTTTCACCGCCACTGGGCCACGGCGCAGGCCGGTGATTTTCAAACCTCCACGCGCTGCGCGACGTGCGCGGCGGGCCGCAACTTCGGCTGGCGCGACGGGGCCTCGCGCTACGAGCCCATTCTCACCGAGGCCCTGCGCGGCGACCTGTTGAGCGGCCTCGGCGCGCTCACCCTCGCCCTTCGCGACATCGACCCCGGCGCGGGCAACGTGTGCACCGACCCGGGCCGCCCCGGCGTGCGCCGCGCGTGCACCGGCGTCGACGTGACGGCCTCGCTCCTTCGCGCGCTCGTGATGCCCGACGCGCCCGCCCTCGACGGCACGCCCGCCTACCCCGCTGCGCCGACCGCGCGCGACGGCGCCGCGCGCACCCTGTGGAGCGACGGCACCACCCCCGACGACCAGACGCTCTACACCCTCTTCGCCGCGGCCTTCAACGCGATGGACCCGCTCATCGACCGCGCCCCCGCGCAGCGCGAGAGCTGGAACGCCGCGCGCTCCGCCATCGTCGACCAGTTTCTCACCGTCGACGGCAGCGGCGCGTCGTCGCAGTTTCGCAACCGCGCGATGGCGCCCATCACGCGCATGGCCGCTTCGTGGGCCGTCGATCGCATCGCCGCGCACCGCACCGCGGGCGACTTCGACCGCTGGGCGCGCGACCCCGAGCGCGGCCTCGCGGGGCGCATGACCACCTCGATGCGAGGCCCCGCCTTCGCGAGCGCGCTCGACCTCGCGCTGGCGCTCTACAGCGATCGCGAGGCGCGCACCACGATGGGCGCCTTCGTCGCGCACCTCTTGAGCGACGCCACCACGGGCGACCCCGCGCGCCACGGCACCAACCTCGCGACGACGCTCACCTCCGCGGGCGACCTGCTCCAGGTGCTGCGCGCCGATCAAGACATCGACCCCTTCTTGCACGCGCTCGCGCCCGCGATGGCGCCGCGCACGGGCACCGTCCCGCTCTCGTTGCGCTTCCTCGATCGCGCGCGCGGCTACGACGCCGAGCGGGTGCTCACGCGCGTGCTGGGCAACCTCACGCTGCGCCCCGCGGCCGCCGATGCGCTCGCGCCCGAAGGCCTCGCGACGCTGGTCGACGCCATCGCCGACACGCACCGGCTCACGCCGGGCGATCACGGCCCGCTGAGCGCGCTCGACTTTCGCGAGGCGCTCTTGCAGGTCGCCGATTTCTTCGGCGACGACCGCCGGGGCATGGAGCAGTTCTACGCCATCGTGCAGCACCGGAGGCTCGCGCCGTGAGGCGCGCGAGCACAACCGCCGCGGCGGTGGCGGCCGCGCTCGCGACGCTCGCGTCGGGCGCCCGCGCGGGGGGCTTCTACCTCGTCGACCGCGGCGTGCGCCCCCTGGGCCGCGGCGGGGCCTTCGTGGCCGGCGCCGACGACCAGCACGCCGTCTGGTACAACCCCGCGGGCCTCTCCGAGGCGGGCAACGGGCTGCTCGTCGACGGCGCGCTGGTACTCTTCGCCAACACGTACACCCGCACCGCGCAGCCCGACCCCTCGATGCCCGCGGTGAGCTTCGCGCCCGTGCAGGGGAGCGGCGCGCCCGTTCCCATTCCGACGCTCGTGGTGACGCACGACTTCGGGCTGCGACACTTTCGCTTCGCCGCGGGCGCGTACGCACCCTACGCGGCGCTGCCCGCCTACGACAACGCCCCGCTCGCGCCGCAGCGGTACTCGCTCATCACGCTCGACGGCTCGGCGCTCGCGGTGGCGGGCGTGTGGGCCGCGTGGAAGCCGCACCCGATGATCTCGGTAGGCGCAGGCGTGCAGGTGCTCATCGGGTCGTTCGTGTCGCAGCTCGCCTTCTCGGCGTGCCCCGCGACGGTGACCTGCGCGCCCGAAGACCCACAGTGGGACTCGCTCGCGCAGCTCAACGTGGGCCCCATCGTGGCGCCGACGGGCAACGTCGGCGTGCGCTTCAACCCCCATCGCGTGGTGTCGATCGGCGCGTCGTTCAACCTCCCGATCACCGTCGACGCGGGGGCCAGGCTCGACGTGCGGCTCCCCTCGGCGCCCTTCTACGACGGCGCGCGCGTCGAAGGAAACAGCGCCCAGGTGGGCTTTACCCTCGCGCCCATCGCGCGCGTCGGCGTCGAGGTTCGGCCCACGGAGCGCACGCGCGTCGAGCTCGCCGCAACGTGGGAGGGCTGGAGCGTACACGACGCGATCAACCTCGCCCCGCGGGGCGTGCGCATCGTCAACGCACGCGCCGTGGGCACCTACGACGTGGGCGACGTGTCGCTCGCGCGCAACTTCCAAGACGTGTGGAGCGTGCGCGTGGGCGGCGAGCACCGCTTCGACGTCGGGGCCTACGGCATCACGGCGCGCGCGGGCTTCTCGTACGAGACCAGCGCCACCCCGGCGGCCTACACGAGCGTGCTCACCTTCGACGCCGACAAGGCCACGGTGTCGCTCGGCGCGTCGCTCGCGCGCGGTCGCTTTCGCCTCGACGCGGTGTACGCGCACACCTTTTGGGGCTCCGTCGAGACGACGCCCTGCGCGTACGACCCGCGCGCCCCAACGCGCTGTCAGGGGCTCTACCCCACCGCGCCGTTTCGCGCGGGGCCCAACGCGCCGCGGTACACCGTCAACGGCGGCTCGTACGATCCGACGCTCAACGTATTCGGCCTCGGGCTCCGCTACGCTTTTTGAGGTATGGAGCGCGCCCGCCGCGCGTACCCCGCGGGGCGCCTCTTCAGTTCACATTCAGGCAAGAACGGCAGT
>CANMAT010000410.1 GCA_947494865.1 Deltaproteobacteria bacterium | reverse complement strand
GTACCCCGGCGGACGCCCCTGTGTTGGAGGCTCTCGCACGTAGAGCACCAGCGCGGGGCCGCGCGCGTTGAACTGCCTGCGCTGGCCGAAGAAGCCGTCGCCCTCGATGTACTCGCCGATCACCTCCGGCGCGCCGATCTCCTGACGGCCGGCGCGCGTGGGGTAGAGCGCGATCTTGCGCACGAGACCCGCGGACATTGCTCGTCCGCCCACCGCCTGCGTGAACCACTGGCGCGCGCAGCGGATCTGGCTTCGGTCGACGAGCTGCTCGTTCCAGAAGCCCGTGAGCTGCGGCTCGCGGAGCACGTCACAGCCGACCTCGGTGGCGGGCACGTAGAGCCAGATGCGCAGCGTGGTCTGCTGGCCCACGTAGGGCGTGGCGTTGTCGACCGCGAGGCGCACGAACCCGGTGGGGTTGTACTGCGCGCTCCCGATCTCACCGGGCGGGGGCGCGTCGGGGTCGTTGACCGTCACCGGCGGCGCCTGCGGCTGTTGATCGGGCGCCATCATGCCGGGAGGGAACATCCCCGATGGGAACATCCCCGGCGGAAAGCCCTGCATCATCGGCTGCGCGGGCTGCGCGGGCTGCGCCGCGCCCGGTGCGCCCGCCCGTTGCACGGTGATCACATAGGGCGCGAGCTGCGCGCTGGCGCGCCCCGTCTGCGGGTTGACGGCCCCCGCACCGCGCACCGTGAAGCGCCCCGCGTTGGGCGCCATGAGCACGTACTCCGCGCTCGACTGCACGGTGAACATGCCCATTCCGCCGAAGCCGCCGATCATCATGTTGGCGGTGCTGGGCGGCGCGGCGTTGGCGAGCACGGTGAGCCCCGAAAACTGGAGCTGCGTGGCCTGCGCCATGCTGTCGTTCTGCACCTGCAGCGTGTACACGAGGCGAAACGGCTGCCCTGCCACGGGCTCCGGCGGCGATGTTTCGAGCGTGACCCGCACCACCGCGCGCGCCTCGGCCGAGAGCGCCACGAGGCCGAGGGCCGACACCGCCGCGAGCGCGCTGGATCGTCGCACCGGAGGCCTCACCGCTCGTCGTCGGGCGAGCGCGGGTTCTGCGCGGCGCGCCTCCGCAGGAGCATCTGCTGGAGGTCTTGCGCGTTGCGCTCGAGCTGGTCGAGCGGCGCGAGCGACATCGGCGGCGGAGCGCCCGCGTCGCCCTGTGCGGGAGGCGGAGCGCCCGCGTCGTTGTCGTTGTTGCCGCCGCCGTCGCGGTCGTCGCCCGCGTCGGGCTGCTGCGGTTGGCCCGCGTCGGGCTGCTGCGGCTGCCCGCTGTCGCCCTGCTGCCCGCCGTCGCCCTGCTGCCCGCCGTCGCCCTGCTGCCCGCCGTCGCCCGACGAGCCGTCTTGCGAAGCGTCTTGCGAGGCGTCTTGCGAGGCGTCGGGGCCCGCGTCGGGGTGGTCTTCGTCGTCCTTGCGACGCCGGGCGATCTCGAGGTTCCACGCGGCGTCGAGGTCGCCGGGGTGGAGCCGCAGGGCCTCTTTGTACGCGTCGATCGCGCTCTGCCACAGGTGCTGCGCGAAGTACGTGTTGGCCAGGTTGTACGAGGCCCGCGCGCGCAGCGTCGCCTCGATGTCTTCGGGCGTCACGCCCGTAAACCCGCGCGCCGTGCTGCGCATCTCGTCTTGCGCGCGCTGCCACGCCTCGGGCAGCCCCGCGTCGGGCTCGAGCTCGGGCAGCGCGCCGCCGTCGCCGGGCGGCGCCGCGATGCGAAAGCGCGCGAGCCCGCGGTTCATGTACACGCCCGCGTTGCGCACGCCGTTGCCCGGGGCGCCCTCGTAGTGCGTGAGCGCGCCGGGCCAGTCGCGCTGCGCGAAGGCGCGGTTCCCTTCGGCCACGTGGGGCTCCATCGTGTCGCGCGGCTCCCACGCCCACGCGGTGAGGCCCGCCAGCCCGACGCCCACCACCGCGGGGAGCACCCACGGCGGAGGACGCCACGCGGTCTTGCGCGCGCTCCTGCGGCTCACGGCGCACCTCCCTTGCGGCGCAGTCGCTCGGGCACCAGCACCGACGCGACCACCAGCAAGATGAACGCGGGGATCAGCACCGGCAGCACGAGCTCTTCGTAGAGGGTCTTCTGCGTCTCGGCGAGCTCGGCGCGGCGCAAGCGCGCGAGCTGGCGTCGCACGGCGTCGATGCCCACCTCGCCCTGCCGCGGACGAAAGTATGCGCCGTGCCCCTCGGTGGCCACGGCCCGCAGCTGCTGCTCCATCTCCGGGGTGAACTGCGTCTGCTTCACCTCGCCGCGCGAGTCGCGCTCGTAGCCCGCCATGCGCCCGTCGCTCGTGTACGCGGGGATGGGCTCCGGGGCCGCGCTCCCGATCGCGTCGATGTACACCTGAATGCCGTCGCCCGCGGCCTCGCGCGCCGCCGCCACGGGGTCACCCTCGAGGTCTTCTCCGTCGGTGATCAGAAGAATCACCTTGGAGCGCCGCGCCGCCAGCGGGTCGCGACGGAGAATGTCACGCGCTGCTACGAGGGCACGGCCCACCGACGTGCCCTGCACCGGGAACTCCCACGGGTGCGCGTCGCGGAAGAAGCGCAGCGCCGCCTCGTGGTCGGTGGTGAGCGGGTACTCCATCGTCTCGCCCGCGAAGAGAACCACCCCGACGCGGTCGCCGGGCTCCTCTTCGAGCAGGCGCACGAGCTCGGCCTTCGCGCGCTCGATGCGCGAGGGCTGCACGTCGCGGGCGAGCATCGACTTCGACACGTCGAGGCACACGACCACGTCGATGCCCCGGCGAGACACCACCTCGGTGCGCGAGCCGTGCTGCGGTCGCATGCCCGCCACGGCGAGCAGGGCCACGGCCGCGAGCACCATCGCCGCGCGGGCCGCGCGCCAGCCCGCGGGGGAGCCATCGCGGAGGCGCTGCACGAGCCCCAGGTCGCCGAAGCGGAGCATCGCGCGGCGCCGCGACCACGCGGCCCACGCCATGGACCCCCCCATGAGCGGGAGCGCCGCGAGCAGCGCGAAGAGGAGCCACAACGGTTCGCCGAGCCTCACGGGAACCTCCGCAGGCGCGTGGCCGACAGCATCGCCTCGAGCACCAGCGCGAGGAGCGCCGCGATGGCGATGGGCGCGTACAGCTCGCCGTAGCGCACGCCGGCGTCGGCGATCTTGCTGCGCTCGAGGTGGTCGAGAATGCGATGAAAGCTGCGCTCGAGGGTGGCCCGATCGGCCGCGCGAAAGAACTCGGCGCCGGTGAGCCGCGCGATCTCTTCGAGCAGCGCTGGGTCGACGGGGAAGTGCTGCGTCTGAAACACCGGCTGGCCCCGAAGGTCGACGCCCGCCTGCACCGGGGCCTCGTCAGACTGGCCCACGAGGATCGTGTACACCTTGCAGCGCAGGGCCACCGCGAGCTGCGCGGCCTCGCGCGGGTCGACGTGGCCCGCGTTGTTGGCGCCGTCGGTGAGGAGCACCACCACCTTGCTGCGCGCGTCGCTGCGGCGCAGGCGGTTGAGCGCGGTGCCGAGCCCGTCGCCGATGGCCGTGCCGCCGCCGTCGATGAGCTCGAGGCTCAGCTGATCGACCATGCGCTGGAGCACGGTGTAATCGAGCGTAGGGGGCACCACGGTGTAGGCCTCGCGGCCGAACACCACGAGCCCGATGCGGTCGCTGCGGCGCCGACGGATGAACTCCGCCACGACCTCCTTCGCGGCCGCGAGGCGCGTGGGCTGCAGGTCGGCCGCGCGCATCGAGCCCGACAGGTCGATCGACAGCACGATGTCGATGCCCGACAGCTCGAGCTCGTCGGGCGCGTCGATGCGCTGCGGGCGCGCCATGGCCACGGCCACCAGCACGATGGCCACGACGCGCAGCGCCGCGGGGAGCTGCACGAGCCGCGTGGCGAGCGTGCGCGGCGCCGACGCGAGGGCCGCGCCCTGCGACACGTAGAGCCGCGCGGCGGACTCGCCCGGAGAGGCTCCGAGCGGGCGGTAGAGGAAGCGCGCGCCCACCCACACGAGGGCCGCGAGGGGCAATGACAAGAGCGCGAGGGGCCACTTGAGCTGCACCTGCCAGCCCTGCGCCCACACCCACCCGAGGGCCGCCACCGCGAGCAGCGCGACGAGGATCGACGCGAGGAGGGCCGTGCTCGTCACCGGCGACATGCGCCGGATGACCTTTCGGGGAGGCCTCTGCTGCGCGCGGCGCACCGAGGCGCCGAGGGGCGTGCGCGGCGTCACGAGGCACCTCCGGCGGGGGTGTTCCCTTGCGCGGGGAGCACCACCGGGCGGCCGCGCTCGACGATCGACCGGGCAGATTTGAGCACCTCGTCAGACTCTTCGTGCGAGGGCACGTAACCCGCGAACTTCACGAGGTCACACTCCTGCAAGAGCCCCTCGATCTCGACGAAGGTGACGCCCGCGAGCGGGTTTCGTCGCACCTGCGCGAGCACCTCGTCGGAGGTCATCTCGATGGCGTCGAAGCCGCGCACGCCGCCCAGGTACCGTCGCACCACGTCGGAGATGGCGTCGTAATAGTCTTTGGTGTGGCCGCGCGTGAGCAGGTCGCTGCGGGCCAGGGCGTCGAGCGCCTCGCGCGCCACGAGGTAGGGGTGCCGCGGCGGCGGCGGCGGGACGAACTTCTTCGGCCGCCCGCGCCACCACGCGCCCGCGGCGAGGGTGCCCACCACCACCGCGAAGAGCGCGTCGAGCGCGAGCGCGCCGTGGCGCCACGTGAGCGCGCCGAAGCGCACCTCGGCGGGCGGTGTAATGTCTTTGGGCCGCGGGTGCGACGTGTTGCCGAACACGCTGCGCACGCGAAACCGAACGCGGGGCGTGCAGATGCGCGCGATCTCGTCGCCGGTGTTCACCCGCGCGGGGAGCGCGTCGATGCTCACCTCGGCG
Organism: Deltaproteobacteria bacterium; assembly: GCA_947494865.1. GTDB lineage: Bacteria > Myxococcota_A > Polyangia > Polyangiales > CAISKJ01. The sequence goes on along the minus strand of CANMAT010000410.1, from coordinate 21 downwards.
ACCTTGAACACCTGCACGGCC
>CANMAT010000409.1 GCA_947494865.1 Deltaproteobacteria bacterium | reverse complement strand
GCCACCACGAGGCCCGCCACCACCGTGCGAACGCCCGCGTCGGCCGCGGCGAGGTAGGCCATCGCGCGGTCGATGTCGCGCGTCCACACGTCGGCGGTGAGGGTGAGAAACCGCTGCCCGAGGGCGCGCACCGCGGGCCGCGCGTCGGCCACGAGCGCGTCGACGAGCGACCAGTCGGGCGCGCTCGCGTCGAAGCGCCGCTCGAGCTCCGCCGAGGCGAGCGCCACGGCCTCGTCGTGCGGCGCGCCAAGCGCCGCGAGCACCTGCGCGTGCGTCGCCGCGTGGAGCGCCGTCGGGTGCCGCTGCACGCCCGCCACCGCGAACGTAAGCGCCTCGGCCACCTTCGAGCGCGCCAGGAGCGTCACGTACGCGAGCGGGTTCGCGTCCCACAGGTCGGGGTAGGCCTCGGTGCGCGCGCCGGGGAGCTGCGCGGGCGCCTTCTTGCCCGTCACCGTGCGAAACGCGAGCGTGCGCGCCATGTACTCGAAGCGCTTCGACTCGCCGCGCAGCACGCGGTGAAAGAGGTAGGCGCGCGCCCACGCGTCGTAGGCGCCGCGGTGCGGCTGCGCGTCGTCGGGCTGGTACGCCGCCGCCGCCTCGGCCGCGGCGAGGGCGTAGTGCGCGGGCCGGTGCCGCGCGAGCTGCACGAGGTAACGCCACGCGAGCCGGCGCATGAAATCTTGCGTGGCGCGATGAAAGATTCGCACCGAGCGCGTCTGCCCGTCGAGGCCGCTCTTGACCGTGGCGATGGTGCCGTGGGCCTTGCGCGCCACCTTCTCGATGCGGTGCGAGACCCACCCGAAGGTGGCGAAATCGCCGCGCAGCATGGCCCTTCGCGCGATGCTCTTCACGTAGCGCCAGGTGTAGGCCGCGCCGAGGTTGGCGCCCGCCACGCCCGCGAGCGCGCAGGCCACCGCGAGGGGGGTGCCGATCTCGTAGAGGGTGTCGTACGCGAGCCCCACGTCTTTGACGTCGACGGACTTGAAGTGCTGCGTGACGCTCTGCACCGCCGCGGCGGAGGTGTCGTCGGCCGAGGCCGCGAGGAGCGCGAGGCGCACCGCGTCGGGCAGACGCTCGTGGGCGCGCTGCGTCGCCTCGGCGAGGCCCTGCGCGTCGCCCAGGCTGCGCAGCGCCTCGACGCCGGAGCGGCGGCGCGAGAGCAGCTTGCGCGCGGCCTCGGCGCGGCACAGCGGGATGGCGCGCGCATCACCGAGGCGACCGAGGGCGTCGACGATCGACGAGAGGTCGGTGCCCTGGTTGTCGGCCGCGAGGAGCAGGGCGGGCACCGCCGTGGTGTCGCCGAGCCAGCCGAGACGGGCGGCCGCGTGGGCGCGGCTCACGGCGCTGTTCGACACGAGGCTCTGCAGCATCGCGGTGAGTCCCGCGCGCACGAAGCCTTCGCCGCGGAGGCTCGCGAGCACCGCGGGGTGGCGCTGCGCCAGCTCGTGCTCGGGGTAGGGCCCGTAGGCCACGCCCGCGGAGAGCTTCGCGCGGCGCGGACCGCGGGCGACCTGAACGTTCCACGCCCCGGGGTTGGCCCACGCGGCCTGCACGGACACGATGGCGACGCGGTCGGGACCCTTGGGGTTGAACAGTCGAACGATCGGGATCAACAGCACCCTCCGCCGTCAGGCCTTAATCTACAACCCACTCCGCGCGCGGATCAACCAATGCGCACGCCCCGTAGACGTATGCTGTCGCAGACGTTGCGCGCAGCGCAGAGAGGCTCTAACGCCTCCAACCCTCCATGAGCGACGACACGAAGCGTTACGCGGGCCCCAACGTCGACGGCCCCTCGAGCCTCTCTCCGTACCCCATCAGCCGCATGTCGGCGCCGCACGACCTGGTCGACACGGCGCGCGAGATTCAGAAGGCCGACGGCGTGATCACGGCCGTCGCGAGCGAGAAGCTCGGCATGATCGCCGAGCAGATTCGCGCGCTCCAGGCGCAGGCCCGCGACGTGCTCGCGCGGGCCCAGCGCGACGCCGAGCTGCACCGCGCGGAGTGCCGCTTTCAGAAGGTCTCGGGGCAGGTGTACCACCTCTATCGGCGCACCCGCGACGGCTCCGACGCGCCCTACTTCTCGATGCTCTCGCCGGCCGACTGGCGGGGCAAGGCCCCCGACCGCTTCGAGGGCTCGTACCGCCTCGAGAACGACGCGTCGTTCACGCCCCTCGACGAGATCGCGGCGCGCGACGGGCGGGCGCTCTCCTCGCGCAAGCTCCTCCTGGGATGATCGGTCGCGCTCGCGCAGGCCAAGCTATGGCGTTGCCACGCGCGCGCCCTCGGTGGCACCCTCACGGCCCACCCTGACCCAGAGGTTCATCGCATGAGCAACGACAACGTAGACAAGCAGAACCTCACGCAGAGCATCCCTCCGCGCCCGAGGGACAGCCTCATGCCCACGGCCGACGGCGTGACCATCGTGGTCACGAAGGCATTCGGGCCCGGCGGCGACAACCTCGTGGGCCTCTCCGACGTCACCTTCGACGGGTACCCCGCCGTCACGCTCAAGGTGAAGACCGACGACGGCCGCGAGGGCCTCGTGCACCTGTCGCCCATTCACGGCGACCGCCGCAAGGCGGGCTTCACCGACATCAAGCACAACAGCCGGCTCGAGCTGCTCTGCCCCGTGACGGGCCGCCGCCTCGACTTCGTGGGCCCCGTCGACGACGGCTCCGGCGCCGAGTACTACGCGCTCTACCTCACCGAGCGGTGCTCGCCCGACGCGATGGTGGCCGTGAGCGACCTGTGGGGCCACTACCACTCGCGCGTCATCGACGACGCCGAGCTCATCTCGTACTGGGCGCGCACCCACGACGAGGCCTGAAGGGTCGCGCGCATGGGCTCGATCATCTACGCCCTGAACGTCGAGTGCGAGGGCGTGGTCGCCCGCGTCGTGCTCAACGAGGTCGACGTGTTCTCCGAGTGGGAGGGCGCGTCGCGCGTCACGCAGACCAAGCTCAACCCCTACATCGTAGAGCAGTCGAACCGCCTCGAGGTGTTCGTCACCCCGATGACCGACGACGAGGGCCGCGCGCTCGCGGGCCCCACCATGCTCCGCGTGACGCTCCTCAAGGGCGAGCACGGCGTCGCGCCCGACGACTCGAACCGCGTGGCCCTCTTCGCGTGGAACCCCGCGGAGTTTCCCGTCGAGCCGGGCGCGCTCACGGGCGTGTGGGCCCGGCAGTTCACGGTTGCCCCCGCGCAGGCCTTCGGCCGCTGGGCCTGGCAAGACGCGCCCGCGACGCCCCAGAGCGACGAAGACGCGCGCGAACTCGTCGCCCTCTGCGAGATCGTGCACGCGGCCCTCGCACGGCGCGACCTCGACGCAGTGATGGCGCTCACCGACCTGCGCAGCGAGGAGCTCGCGCGCGCGCTCGACGTCCCCCTCGACGAGGTGCGCGCCGAGGAGGCCGCCATGTACGCACAGTGGTTCGCATCGCCCCGCTGGGCCCTCGCGCCCTTCGACGCGGGCGGCCTCGCGGCCTCGCGGTTCGCGCGTGGCAGGCTCGTGCGCGTGACCGACCCCTACGGCGGCCCCCCCATTCACGGCACCGACGGCGAGCGCCGCTTCGCGTTCTCGTTCACGGCCACGCGCGTCGCGGGCTCGTGGGCGATTGTCCGCTAGTTTAGCCCGTTTCGCACCCCCCTCACGATCATGCGTTCAGTGCGTCGCGCAACAATGGGTGCAGCTATTTTGTGAACGCGAAGTCGTCTGTGGCATTGGCCGTCTCGTCGATGGAGTGACGGAATGGCGAAGCCGGGCGACATCATCGTGGGGCTCGACATCGGGACCACAAAAACCTTGGCCGTAGTTGGCGAGGTCGGAGCAGACGGTGTGGACATCACCGGCGTAGGCGAGGCCCGTTCAAAGGGGCTGCGCAAGGGCGTCGTGGTCAACATCGAGAGCACCGTGACCTCGATCAAGGAGGCGGTAGAGCGCGCCGGCAACATGGCCGGCGTCGAGATCGCGACCGTGTACGCCGGCATCGCCGGGTCGCACGTTCGCGGCGTGAACTCGCACGGCATCGTGTCGATCGCGAACCATGAGGTGTCGGGCGACGACGTCGAGCGCGTGCTCGATCAGGCGCGGCGCATCTCGATGCCGCTCGATCGACAGGTGATCCACGTGCTTCCGCAGGATTACATCGTCGATCAGCAGGACGGTGTGCGCGAGCCCGTGGGCATGAGCGGCGTGCGGCTCGAGGCGAGGGTTCACCTCGTGACGGCCGCGGTGGCGAGCGTGCAGAACGTGACCAAGTGCGCCGAGCGCTGCGGTCTGCACGTGGCCGAGCTCGTGCTCGAGCCCCTGGCGAGCGCCGAGGCGGTGCTCACCGAGGACGAGAAGGAGATCGGCGTCGCGATGGTCGACATCGGCGGCGGCACCACCGACGTGGTGGTCTACGTCGACGGCGCGCTGGTGCACACCGCGGTGATTCCGCTCGGGGGGATGAACCTCACGAACGACATCGCCACGGGGCTCCGCACGCCGGTGGGCGAGGCCGAGCGCATCAAGCTGCGCCACGGCTGCGCGCTCCAGTCGATGGTCGACCCGGGCGACGTGATCGAGGTGCCGGGCGTCGGCGGCCGCGGGGCGCGCACCATCGCGCGGCAGTACCTGGCCTCGATCGCCGAGCCGCGCATGGATGAGCTCTTTCGCCTCGTGGCGAAGATCATCCACGACAGCGGCTACGCCGAGCTGCTGGGCGCGGGCGTGGTGCTCGCGGGCGGCGCGACGCTGCTCGAGGGCACCCCCGAGCTGGCCGAGCAGGTGCTCGGGATGCCCATTCGCCGCGGCATTCCGATGGGTGTGGGCGGCATGGTCGAGATGGTGAAGAGCCCCGCGTACGCCACGGCGGTGGGGCTCCTGAAG